>SYCM01000101.1 GCA_005786915.1 Bacteroidota bacterium
AGGAGGCCGAGGCCAACGCAGACGCCGACAAGCTCGCCAAGGAGCGCGTCGACAAGCTGAACGCCGCCGACCAGATGATCTTCCAGACCGAGAAGCAGCTCAGCGAGTTTGGCGACAAGCTCGGCGACAAGAAAGGCGCCATTGAGTCTTCGCTCGAGAACCTGAAGAAGGCCCACGCCAGCCAAGAGATCAGCGCCATCGACGCCGCCATGGAGCAGATCAACGAGGCCTGGAAGAACGCTTCTGAAGAGATGTACAAGGCCCAGCAGGAGGGCGCCGCCGGCGGAGACGCCAACGGCCCTGGCGCGGGATCGGCCAACGCGGCCGACGACGTGACCGACGTCGACTTCGAAGAGGTTAAGTAAACCTTAGCTGGTACAAAAAAGGCCGCCCCTCGGGGCGGTTTTTTTTAGCTTACTAGCCAATTAGCCAATTAGCCAGTTAGCCAGTTAGCCTACTTCGCCCGAAACGCCCCGTACTTCAGGATGCAGTAGATGGCGCGCACGCCGTCCTTCCAGCCGATTTTTTTGCCTTCTTCGAAGGTGCGGCCGTAGTAGCTGATGCCGACCTCGTAGATGCGGACCTTGGGCACCCGGGCAATTTTGGCGGTGACTTCGGGCTCAAATCCGAAGCGGTTTTCGCGCAAGTGGAGCGACTGAATAAGGTCGCGGCGAAACAGCTTGTAGCAGGTTTCCATGTCGGTCAAGTTCAGGTTGGTGAACATGTTCGAGAGGAAGGTCAGGAACTTATTGCCGATGGAGTGCCAGAAGAAGAGGATGCGGTGGGCGTTTCCGCCCATAAAACGCGAACCGAACACCACGTCGGCGTGGCCGTCAATCACGGGCTGCAGCAGCGCGACGTATTCGTTGGGGTCGTACTCGAGGTCGGCGTCTTGAATCACCACGTAGTCGCCGGTGGCCATGGCGATGCCGGTGTGCAGCGCGGCGCCTTTGCCTTGGTTGACTTCGTGCTTGCGGTAGGTCAGGGGCAGTGAGGGGTTGGCCGACGCGTAGCGCTCGATGGCCTCCTCGGTGCCGTCTTTGCTGCAGTCGTTGACGACGATGAGTTCCTTGGTCCAGCCCTCGGGCATGCGGCAGTCGCGCACCTTGTCGAGGATTAGGTGAATGGTGGCGGCTTCGTTGTAGGCCGGCATGACGATGCTGAGTACGGGCATAGGGCGCAAAAGTACGGACTTCAGCGTACCTTCATTTCATGATGCACCTAATCGATTATGGCGCGGACCAAATCCAGCGGTCCGACGTGAACGAGGTCCATGAGGTTCCCCCGCTGTTCGGCGCCGATAAGGTGCGCTGGCTGGCGCTTTCGGCGGCCCCATCTGAGGCCTGGCTGCGCAAAGCGGTCGCGGAATGGGGCTTTCATCCGCACGTGGCCACCGACCTTCTTGATACGGAGGCCCGAGCCAATCTTGAGGAGTATCCCGAGCAGATTTACGTGGACGTCCATGCGCTCCGTTCCGAAAAACTGGATTCCGTGGCGTTTGTCCAAGTGGGGCTCGTAGTGCACGCGCAGGGCGTCGTTTCGCTGGGCGATTTTTCGCTGTTTGAGGGGGTGGAAGACCGCCTCAGCACGGGGCGCGGACTGATCCGCACCAAGGGTTCGGACTACCTTTTTTTGCGCTTGATCGAGTCGGTGCTCCGGCCTTATGAGGCCTATTTCGACCACCTGGAGTCGGTCTTGGACGCCCTCGAAACTGAAGTCGTGCACCGCCCCAGCCAACGCATTGTCGTGAAAATCCTGAAGGTCAAGCGGCAGCTGAGCGCGCTCCGCCGCCACGTCACCCCGCTGCGCGACGTGCTCAGCAGCTTGGAGGCCTCGACGCACCCGCTGATCAAGCGCGAAAACCGGCCCTACGTGCGCGACGTACGCGGCAAGGTGCAGGCCATTTACGAACGCCTCGACGCGCAGCGCAGCCTGCTCGAGTCGCTGGAAAGCCTTTACCTGTCGTCAGTGGGCCAGCGGACCAACGACGTCATGCGCATTTTGACGGTTTTTTCAGCGGTCTTTATGCCCTTGACGTTCGTCGTGGGCGTGTACGGAATGAATTTCACCTGGATGCCCGAGCTCGAATGGCCTTGGGCCTACCCGGCGGTTTGGGGCCTGATGCTCCTTATTGCGGGGTCGATGGTTCTGTGGATGCGCCAGAAGAAGTTCTGGTAATGGTCCAGCCGGTGGCGGCTAGCAGCATGCTCACGAGCGGACTCATCCAGTTGAATATGGCGTACATGAAGTAGTCGCCGGTCGCGACGCCCAGCACGCTGGATTGGTAGGCCCCGCAGGTGTTCCAAGGCACCAAGGCGGACGTAACGGTCCCCGAGTCTTCGAGGGCGCGCGAGAGGTTTTCGGGTTTGAGTCCACGGTCTTCAAAGGCCTTTTTAAACATGCGCCCGGGAACGACGATGGCCAGGTACTGGTCTGAAGCGGTCAGGTTCAAGAGTCCGCACGAGGCCAACGTAGCGCCAATGAGGCCTGCGGCGCCGTGCGCAACGCGCAAGAGTCCCTGGGTCAGCGTCGCGAGGAAGCCCGCGGCGTCCATAATTCCGCCAAAGGTGAGGGCGCAAAGGATCAACCATACGGTGCCGAGCATGCCGGCCATTCCTTTGCCTTTCAGCAGTTCAGCGAGCATGGGGTGGTCGATGGCGATTTGGGTGCTGCCGTACATGGCTTGGGCGATGCCTTCGTACCACGCCGTGGGCCCGTCGTGCCCTGCGATTTCGGCAACGATGTTGGGCTGAAGCCACAGGGCGGCGAGGGCGCCGGCAAGGGTTCCGATGCCCATGGCGGCCAAGGCGTCGACGTTGCGGGCAATCAAAACAATGCTCACTACGGGAATTAGCAGCAGCCAAAGGCTGACGGTGAATTTGGCGCTCAGGAGTTCGGAGATGACGGCCACCTGGCTGAGGTCGCCCGC
>SYCM01000102.1 GCA_005786915.1 Bacteroidota bacterium
GTTTTGGATGTAGGCGGCCGCTTCGGCACCGCCTTCGCTCCCCGGGAGCCGTCCGCCCAGCTCGTCGCTGGCCAGGTAGCGCTCGTGGAGGTAAAGTTGCTCGGCCAACTCGGGGGCGGCGTGGCGCGCCAGTTGGGCCGAAGCCGAAACCGTCGCCAGGCTGAGTGCGATAACAAGAATGCGCATGGTTGTAAAATTTAGGCGGGCCACCAGTCGGGGCGGCGGCTCGCAACGTACCAAAAAACCACGCCTACGGTCACGTAGGCATCGGCCAAATTAAAAATGGGTCGAAAAAACTGAAAATAATCTCCGCCCCAAAAGGGAAGCCATTCGGGCAGGTACCCCGTCCACAGAGGGAAGTACAGCATGTCGACGACGTTGCCGAGCAAGGGAGCGGCGTAGCCTCCGCCCCATTGAGCGACGCCGTCGTAGGCCATCCAGAACTCGTATTCGGGCGACCACACGAGTCCGCGGTCAAACAAAACCCCATAGAGGAGGCTGTCAATGACGTTGCCCAGGGCGCCCGCAAAAATGAGCGCCAAGGTGGTCAGCACAAACGGGTGCGCGCCTTTTTTGGCCATGCTCACGGCGTACCACACGATGCCACCGATGGCTGCGATTCGAAACAGGCTGAGCACGATTTTGCCCGTGGCGCCTCCCCAGTTGAGACCAAAGGCCATTCCGGGGTTTTCGGTAAAGTGAAGCTGGAACCACGGCATCAGCTCGACCGAGTCGCCCAGGGCGAATTGGGTTTTAATGGCCACTTTGAGCGCTTGATCGGCGACGATCAGCACCAAGGCCAAAATCAATGGGTTGCGCAGGCGATTCAATGCTTGCGGAGCTTGCCTTCCATGCTGGTGGTCGCGTGCGGAACCAGCTTCAAGCGTTCCTTTTCGATGAGTTTGCCCGTCACGCGGCAGACCCCGTAGGTTTTGTTGCTGATGCGGACCAAAGCGGCCTTCAGGTCGCGCAAGAATTTCTCTTGACGCGCGGCGAGCATGGCGTTGGCCTCTTTGCTCATCGTCTCAGAGCCTTCCTCAAAACTTTTGAACATCGGAGCCGTGTCTTCGGTGCCGTTGTCCATGTTGTTGGTGAACTGCTCCTTTAGGATGCGCAAGTCTTCATCAGCCTTTTCAATTTTTGACTGAATAATGGCGCGAAACTCCTCGAGTTCGGCGTCGGAATAGCGTATAGTGGGTTCCATAAGAGGCCCGAATTTAAACAATCTGTTCGCCCGCGCAAGCCCTTTAGGCTTTTTTTAATGCAAGGGTGACGAACAGTCCCTCCAGTTCGGCCTCGGTGGCAAAGGCATCGCCGGGTGCCGACCCCGACCCCCATTGGGCTACAAGCGTTTCAGCGGCCACATAGCCTCGGTGCGCGGCCACGGCTTCGAGGGCCTCGGGCGCGCCCGAAATCCACAACGCAATGCGATCCGTAATGTCCAACCCGCTGTCTTTGCGAAGGTTTTGGATACGGTTGACGGCTTCGCGCGCCAATCCTTCGGCCACGAGTTCGGGACTGAGCTGAAGGTCGACGGCCAAAAGGGTTCCGCGCTCGCTGGCCACCGACATACCGGGAATGTCGTCCGTGACCACCATGACGTCGCCCGGCTCCACGGTGTAGGGCCCGTCGGCGAGGTCGAGCTGCAGTTGGCCTTCCTGCTCCAGGCGGCGGAGCTGGGCATCCGTCAAGGCGCCCAAGGCGGCCGAGACGGTCTTCATGCGCGGGCCGACCTTGGGACCGAGGGCCTTGAAGTCGGGCTTGGCGCGCTGCACAAACAGCCCAGAGGTGGGCTCGACGCGTTCCAAGACTTTGACGTTGACTTCGCTGAGCAGCAGGTCTTCGATGGCGTCGAGGTCGCGGTGCTGCGTGGGGTTGAGCACCGGAACCACTATGCGCGGCAGCGGCTGGCGCACGCGAACCCGCTCCTTTTTGCGGACGCTGAGCACCAAGCTCGTCATGCGCTGGGCCAGGTCCATGCGGCGCTCGAGGTCGGCGTCGATGCGTGCGGGGTCGGCTTCGGGGAATCGGCTCCAGTGCACCGAAGCGCTCGGTCCGTTGAGGTCGCGGTACAGCTGCTCGGCGTAGAACGGCGCCAGCGGAGCCATCAAGCGCGCCGCCGTATCCAAGCACTCGTGCAGGGTCTGGAAGGCGGCGAGCTTGTCGTCGCCCATGGCTCCCTTCCAGAACCGGCGCCGGCTGAGGCGCACATACCAGTTGCTGAGCTCGTCGACGACGAAGTCGGCTACGGGCCTGAAGGCGCGCGTCGGCTCGTAGGCCTCCATGGCCTCGTTGGCTTCGGCTACCACGCTGTGCAGGCGGCTCAAAATCCAGCGGTCAAGCTCGGGGCGGTCGCGGTGCGGAACCTGAGGTGCCTTCGGGTCGAATCCGTCCACGTTGGCGTAAAGCGCAAAAAACCCGTAAGTGTTGTGCAGCGTTCCAAAAAACTTGCGCTGCACCTCGGTGACGCCGTCGGGGTCGAACTTGAGGTTATCCCAGGGCTGGGCATTGGTCAGCATGTACCAGCGAAGGGCGTCGCTGCCGTACTGCTCCATCGCCTCAAACGGATCGATCGAGTTGCCCAGGCGCTTGGACATCTTTTGGCCGTTCTTGTCGAGCACCAAACCATTGGAAACTACGGTTTGGTACGCTACCGAGTCGAACACCATTCCGGCGATCGCGTGCAGGGTGAAGAACCACCCGCGGGTTTGGTCGACGCCCTCGGCGATGAAGTCCGCCGGGAAGGCGCTTCGTCCGTCGATGGCCTCTTTGTTTTCAAACGGGTAGTGCACCTGGGCGTAGGGCATGGCTCCGGAATCAAACCACACGTCGATAAGGTCTTTCTCGCGGTAGAGCGGCTGGCCGCTGGCGCCGGTCAAAACCCATTCGTCCACAAACGGGCGGTGCAGGTCGACCCCGGCGTAGTTGGCGTCCGTCATGTCGCCGGGTGTAAAGTTCGCAAGCGGATTGCTCGCCATATGGCCCGCGGCGACACTGCGTTCAAGTTCAGCGCGGAGCTGTTCCAGCGAACTAATGCAGACCTCTTCGCGGCCGTCTTCGCTTCGCCAAATCGGCAAGGGAATGCCCCAGTAGCGGCTCCGGCTGAGGTTCCAGTCGTTGAGGTTCTCGAGCCAATTGCCAAAGCGGCCGGTTCCGGTGCTCGCGGGCTTCCAGTTGATGGTGGTGTTGAGCTCCTGAAGGCGCTGCTTGGCGGCGGTGCTGCGAATGAACCAGCTGTCGAGCGGGTAGTAGAGTACCGGCTTGTCGGTGCGCCAGCAGTGCGGGTAGCTGTGCACGTACTTCTGCACTTTGAAGGCCTTGTTTTCGGTCTTCAGCTGAATGGCGATCTCTTCGTCGACACTGAGCTTGGGCTCATGTCCGGCGTCGTAGTAGCTGTTTTTCACGTACTTGCCCGCCAGTGGCCCCGCTTGAGCCACAAATCGGCCTTGAAGGTCGACGAGCGGCACGGGATTGCCCTCGGAATCGAGTACGAGCATCGGCGGAACCCCCGCGGCGGCAGCCACGCGGGCGTCGTCCGCACCAAACGTCGGAGCGGTGTGCACGATGCCGGTTCCGTCCTCGGTCGTCACGAAGTCGCCCGGAATCACTCGGAACGCCTGGTCGGCATCTTGGTACGGAAGCGCGTAGGGAAGCAATTGCGCGTAACGGAGCCCCACGAGCTCCCGGCCTTTCTTGTTGGCGAGGCGGGTCCAGGTTCCGCCCTCTTCATCAGCTTTGAAGTAGTTGGTCGCCAAGGCGCTGGCCAAAATCACGTTGACCTCGATGCCCGTGTAGGGGTTGGTCGTCGCGACCAGGCTGTACTCGATGTTCGGGTCCACCGTCAGCGCGGTGTTGGACGGAAGCGTCCAAGGCGTCGTCGTCCACGCGAGCAGGTGCACGGGGCGGTCGCCAAACAGGGCGCGGCTTTGGTCGCTCGGAACCACCTCGAACTGAGCCGTCACCGAGGTGTCGGTCACGTCGCGGTAGCAGCCTGGCTGGTTGAGTTCGTGCGAGCTCAGGCCCGTCCCCGCCTTGGGCGAGTACGGCTGAATGGTGTAGCCCTTGTAGAGCAGGTTTTTGCGGTGGAGTTCGCCCAGCAGCCACCACACCGACTCGATGTACTTGGTGGTGTAGGTAACGTAGGGGTTTTCTTGGTCGACCCAGTAGCCCATTTGCTCGGTCAGGCGGTTCCACACGTCGGTGTAGCGCATGACGGCCTCGCGGCAGGCCGCATTGTAGTCGGCCACGCTAATGGTCTTGCCGATGGCTTCTTTGGTGATGCCCAGCTCCTTTTCGACGCCCAGTTCGACGGGCAGTCCGTGGGTGTCCCAGCCCGCTCGGCGGTCGACGCGGAATCCTTTTTGGGTCTTGTAGCGGCAAAAAAGGTCTTTGATGGCGCGGCCCATCACGTGGTGGATTCCGGGCATGCCGTTGGCCGAGGGCGGACCCTCATAAAACACAAACGACGGCGCCCCTTCGCGCAGCGATTTTTCAAAAACCCCTTCGGCCTTCCAGTACTCTAGTATTTCGCGCTGGATTTCCGGCAGGTTCAGCGACCCGCGTTCCGTAAAACGGTGGCTCATAACGCGGCGATGCACTTGAGTTCGACGGCGATGGGCGTCGGGAGGGCCGTGACCTGCACCGTGGTGCGGCAGGGCTTGGGCTCCACGTCGGCAAAGTACTCGGCGTAGATGCGGTTGAACGCGGCAAAATCGCGCTTCATGTCGGTCAAAAACACGGTGA
>SYCM01000103.1 GCA_005786915.1 Bacteroidota bacterium
GTAATGACGCCGTCGCGCAACCCGCCGGCGCCCAGGCGAACCGCCACCTTGTCGCTGAACACGAGGGCGCCGTCGGCGCTCCGCACCAAAAGATTGAACGTATTCGTTCCGAGGTCCAGAATGGCGGTGCGCCCCTGCGAACTCATGCGGTTAGGGCTTCATGCGAATCCACTTCCACAGGTCGGCATACGTAGGCTTTTTGCCGTAGCTCAAAATTCCGACGCGGTAAATCCGCCCGGCCAGCCACACGGTGCCCAAAAAGCCCAGCACCATGAACGTCATGCTCGCGGCGATTTGGTACCAGGGCACCCCAAACGGAATGCGAATCATCATCGCAATCGGCGCCGAAAACGGAATCATCGACAGCGCCACGGCGACCGGCCCGTTGGGGTTTTCGATGATGCTCGTCGACAAAATAAACGTCAGCACCAGCGGAAGCGTCAGCGGAAGCATGAACTGCTGCGTGTCGGTTTCGCTGTCGACGGCCGCGCCCACGGCGGCAAACAGCGCGCCATAAAACAGGTATCCCGAGAGAAAGTAAAAAAGGAACATTCCAATCAATCCGGGGAGGTTGAGGCTCTCGAGCGTGCCCAGGGCGGCCTGGATTCCGTCGAGTTCGGGAGCCGCTTGCCCCGCCGCTCCCAAGGCGGCGACCTGCTCGGGGTCGGGCGACAGCAGTCCGAGGGCGCCCACCGCCGTCGAGGCCGCGGCCGTCAGGGCAATCCAGATGGCGAACTGCAGCAGTCCGACGCTGGCGATGCCCAAGATCTTGCCCAGCATCAATTGGGCGGGCTTCACGCTGGTCACCAGCACCTCGACGATGCGCGAGGTTTTCTCTTCAATCACGCCGCGCATGATTTGGGCGGCATACAAAAACGTGAAGAGGTAGATCATGATTCCGGCAAAAAAACCAATGCCCGACTTGATTTCGGCGCCCGAGGCTTCGCTGCCCTCCTCGCTGAGCTCGAAGGCCTCAATCACGGCCTCTGATTTGGCTTGGGTTACCAGAGCGGGGTCGACGCCAAAGTGCCGCAACTTGCCTTCGTAGGCGTAGCGTTCCAGCAGGCCCTCGAGCTCGCTGGCCATGCCCAGCGGCGCCGTGGTTTCGGTGTAGAGTTTGGCGTTTTTCAGGCTGAACTCGGGGTCGTTGTTGACCGATTCGGGAACGTAGAGCAGGCCGTCGACGTCGTCGCGCTCGCGAACCAGCGCCAAGGCCTGCTCCTCGGTGACCTCTTTGGGGTCAAAGTAGGCGAGATGGGCGCCTTCGACGGTGGGGGTGCCTGGCAGCACGTAGCTGTGGTCGACGACGATGAGGTTGAGGTCTTCGGCTTCGCTCGACATCGCGATGAGGGTGGGAGCGACCATGAGCCCGACGAACAGCACCGGGCCGAGCACGGTCATGACCAAGAAGCTCTTTTTGCGTACGCGCGTGGTGATTTCGCGCTGGGCGACGAGTAAAAACGGTTTCATGCGCCTTGAACGGTTTGGACAAACAAATCGTGGATGCTGGGCACCACTTCTTCAAATTGGTATACGTTGACGTGCGGAGCAAGGGCCGCCAGCAGCCGCGACGCGTCGTCGATCCCCGCGCGGAACCGGGCGGCAACGATGCCCTGGCCCTCTCGGCGGTGGTCCGAGAGTTCGACGCCTTCGGGAAGAACGAGGTCCTGGAGGTCCGCGCTGCGGTAGCGCAGCACAAATTGGCCCGAGCGGTGGCGGTCTTTGAGTTCCTGAATGCTTCCGTGAAGCACGTTTTGGCCTTGGTTGACCAGGGCGATGTGGCTGCAGAGCTCCTCGACGCTTTCCATGCGGTGGGTCGAAAAGATCAGGGTGCGGCCTTCGCGGTTGAGGCGCAGCATTTCTTCGCGGATCAGCTGGGCGTTAATGGGGTCAAATCCCGAGAAGGGTTCGTCAAAGATGAGCAGTTCCGGCTCGTGCAGCACCGTGGTGATGAACTGTACTTTTTGCGCCATGCCCTTGGAAAGGTCGCTGACTTTTTTGTCCCACCAGCTCTGGAGTTCCCAGCGCTCAAACCAGCTGCGCAGCCGCTGCTTGGCGTCGGCAGAAGAGAGTCCGCGCAGCTGCGCCAGGTACATGGCCTGTTCGCCCACCTTCATGCTTTTGTAGAGTCCGCGCTCCTCGGGCAAGTACCCAATGCGCCGCGTGGCGTCGGCGTCCAGCGGGCGGCCGAAGAGCATGAGTTCGCCCTCGTCGGGCGCCAAAATGCGGTTCGCGATGCGAATAAACGTGGTTTTTCCGGCGCCGTTGGGTCCGAGGAGGCCAAAAAGGCTTCCCTGCGGAATCTCCATGTCGAGGCCGCGCAGTGCGTGGTGCGAGGCGTAGCGCTTGTGCAGGCCAGAGGCAGTTAGGGCGTTCATGCTAGTTGCGGGTTGCTAGTTGCTAGTTTCGAGTTGCGGTGCGGACCATGAGGTGAGCAATCCGATGGCTTCTTCCACCGTGCGCACCTGATCGACGACGAGGTAGCTGCGCTGGTCTTTTTGCTTCATTTGAAAGCGCTGCGGATTGCGCTGGAGGTCCCGCAAAAACTGGCCCAAAACGTGTTCCGGAATGCGGAACTGCGCGTCGTCGGGGAAGTAGGCCATGAGTTTGCCGGACTTGATGCGGACTTTTTCCATGCCCATGGACTGGCCCAGCCAGCGAATGTGGAGCGAGCGCAGCAGGTTTTCGGCCGCCAAAGGCAAGGCTCCGAACCGGTCAACCAAGCCAAGTCGGTAGGCCTCAAGGGCTTCGGGGCCCGTTAGGGCGTCGAGCTCGCGGTAGATGCGCAGGCGTTCTTCGACCGAGTTGACGTAGGCGTCGGGCAGCAGAAGCTCCCAGTCGGTGTCGAGCTGGCACTCGCGAGTGGACGACCAACCGCCGCGCTGGTCCTCGTAGAGTTCTTTGAATTCGGACTGCTTGAGTTCGTCGACGGCTTCGGCCAAGAGCTTCTGGTAGGTTTCAAAGCCCAAGTCGTTGATGAAGCCCGACTGTTCCGCCCCCAAGAGGTCGCCGGCGCCCCGAATTTCGAGGTCGCGAAGGGCGATTTTGAATCCCGATCCAAGGTCGCTAAACTGCTCAAGCGCTTGCAGTCGTTTGCGGGCTTCTTCGGGCAGTCCGCCCAAGGGGGGCGACACGAGGTAGCAAAAGGCCTTGCGGTTGCTGCGGCCGACGCGTCCGCGCATCTGGTGCAGGTCGCTCAGGCCAAACATGTGCGCGTCGAGAATGATGATGGTGTTGGCGTTGGGCACGTCGAGGCCGTTTTCGACAATCGTTGTGCTCACCAGCACATCAAAGCGGGCCTCCATGAATCCGAGGATCAGGTCCTCCATCTCGTGGCCGTTCATCTGGCCGTGGCCGGTGGCGATGCGCGCGTCGGGTACCAAGCGCTGCAGGAGTCCCGCGACTTCGCTCAGGTTTTGGATACGGTTGTTGATGACGTACACCTGGCCGCCGCGGCTGAGTTCATAGGCGATGGCATCGCGCAGGCGCTCTTCGTTGAATCCGATCAGGTAGGTGTCGACGGGCTGGCGGTTGGGGGGCGGAGTCGTCATCACGCTCAGGTCCCGCGCCGACATCAGCGAGAACTGAAGGGTGCGCGGAATCGGCGTCGCCGACAAAGTCAAGGTGTCGATGTTGGCCTTGAGGTTCTTGAGCATGTCCTTGGCGTTGACGCCGAACTTCTGTTCTTCGTCGACGATCATCAGGCCAAGGTCTTTGAATTTCAAGTCTTTGCTAAGGATTCGGTGGGTGCCAATCAAAATGTCGATCTGGCCGTTTTCGAGGTCTGCCAGGACCGTTTTGGTCTCCTTGGCGCTGCGCGACCGATTGAGGTAGTCCACCCGAGCTGGCAATCCGTTCAAACGTTTGCTGAAGGTGCGAAAGTGCTGAAACGCGAGCAACGTCGTTGGAACCAGCACGGCCACCTGCTTGCTGTCGGCCACTGCCTTGAAGGCGGCGCGACCGGCGATTTCGGTTTTTCCGAAGCCCACGTCGCCGCAGATCAGGCGGTCCA
>SYCM01000104.1 GCA_005786915.1 Bacteroidota bacterium
GACTTGGTCGAGCTGATGTTAAGACGGTAGGCGTGTTCTCCGACTACCTCTTTGATGGCCTTGGTTTCGGCGATGTCGCCGAGCGGCGTAGAGGTTCCGTGTACGTTGACGTAGTCGATGTCTTCGGGGGTCAGCCCGGCGTCTTCTATGGCGTTACGCATCACGTTGCGGGCACCTAATCCTTCGGGGTGCGGCGCGGTCAGGTGATGGGCGTCGGCCGACAGTCCGCCTCCGACGAGCTCGGCGTATATTCGGGCTCCGCGCGCTTTGGCGTGTTCGTACTCTTCGAGCACCAGGGCGGCTGCACCCTCGCCGAGCACAAAACCGTCACGGTCTTGGTCAAAGGGCCGCGAGGCCGTGGCGCAGTCGTCGTTTCGTGTCGATAGGGCGTGCATGGCGTTGAATCCACCAATTCCGCCCGGCGAAACTGCGGCTTCAGAGCCACCAGTGATTATGGCGTCGGCTTTTCCCAAGCGAATCAGCATCAGCCCGTCAATTACCGCGTTGGTCGATGACGCGCAGGCCGAAACGGTGGTGTAGTTCGGACCTCGGTACCCGTACTTCATCGAAATGTAGCCGCCGCAGATGTCGGCGATCATTTTGGGGATGAAGAAGGGGTTAAAGCGCGGGTTTTCGCCTTCCTTGAAGTAGTTGCCAAATTCTTCGGTAAAGGTATCGAGGCCGCCAATCCCCGAACCCCAAATGACGCCGATGCGGTCTTTATTGGGGTTCGAGGCTTCAAGTCCGGAATCCGTGACAGCCTCCTCAGCGGCGATGAGCCCGAGGTGCGTGCAGCGGTCCATGCGGCGCGATTCCTTGCGTTCGATGAAGTCTTCGACGTTGAGGTCTTTGACCTCGCAAGCGAACTGCGTTTTGAATTTGGACGCGTCAAAGCGGGTAATCGGACCCGCCCCGCTGCGGCCCTCAAGGAGGGCCGCCCAAAATGCGGGAGCGGTGTTTCCGATCGGGGTCAGGGCGCCAAGGCCCGTGACTACGACACGTTTGAGTTCCATGTGCCGGAATTAGGCCTTAGCGGCTACGATATAGTCAATCGCTTGACCTACCGTACCAATGCTTTCAGCTTGATCGTCAGGGATGTTGATGTCGAATTCTTTTTCGAACTCCATGATGAGCTCGACCGTATCCAATGAGTCCGCGCCCAGGTCGCCCGTGAAGGAGGCCTCGGTGGTTACTTCTGACTCGGGAACTCCCAATTTGTCTACGATGATGCTTTTTACGCGTGCGGCGATATCGGACATAACCTGTGGTTTTGAGTTATTGATGGGTGCAAAGAAAAGCCAATCTTTGGAATTGTGGTGCATTTCGCCCCCTACCTTTAGCCCGTGAATCCACCAAAAGTTGCAATTCTCGTTTCGGGCAGCGGCAGCAACGCCGTGTCGCTGCTGGATTTTTGGGCCAACGGCGCGGTTGAGGCCGTCGGAATTTGGACCAACCGCCGTACCGCCGGAATTTGGAATCGCAACCTTGACGTGCCGTTAGCGCACTTTGTTCCGGGGGCGGACGACGAAGGCCTGCTCCAGCAATGGCGATCTGAAGGCGTGGGCGCGCTGGTGCTGGCGGGCTACCTCAAGCCGATTCCGGCTTCGTGGATTCGCGACTTTGGCCCGCGCTGCTACAACATCCACCCGGCGCTGCTGCCGGCCTACGGCGGCCACGGAATGTACGGCCACCACATCCACGAGGCGGTGGTGGCGGCGGGCGAATCGGAGTCGGGGCTAAGCATTCACCGGGTGACCGAGCACTACGATGAGGGCCCTGTGCTGTTTCAAATGCGCACGAAGCTGCGCCCCAACGACACGCCCGAGGAGCTCGCGGCACGCATCCTCAAGGGCGAACACTGGGCCTATCCGCGCGTGATCACGGCCGATTTACTCGGGAATGAATTCCCCACCGAACTTCCTGAAGGGTGGTACAAGTAGACCTCTTCACCGACGGTGCCGCCAAAGGCAATCCGGGTCCTGGGGGCTACGGCACGATTCTGCGCAGCGGCGACCACGAAAAAGAACTGAGCGGCGGGTTTTACCACACCACCAACAACCGAATGGAGCTCATGGCGGTCATCGTCGGACTGGAGGCGCTCAAGTCGAGCTGTCAGGTCCGCGTGGTGAGCGACAGCAAGTACGTCGTCGACGCCTTCAACGCGCGCTGGATTGAAGGCTGGAAGCGCCGTGGCTGGGCCAAAGTCAAGAACCCCGACCTCTGGAAGCGCCTGCTCAAGGCCATGGAGCCCCACCGCGTTCAGTTTGAATGGATCAAGGGCCACAACGACCACCCTGAAAACGAGCGCTGCGACCGCTTGGCGGTGGCGGCCTCATTGATGCCGACTGAACAAGACTATGGCTTTCAGCCTTAGCGAGCGGCTAGTAACTAGCTACTAGTTTGTCGGCCACGCTTCGGTCGTTCATCAAGCGCGGAACCTTGTTTTGTCCGCCCAGCTTGCCGACCGACTTCATGTAGGTGATGAAGGCGTCGTTGGGCAGCGCGCGCAGCACGCAGTGGCGCAGGATTCCGCCCGAAATCAAATCTTGGTAGTACACGTTTTTGGCCTGAAGGGCGCGGTCCACGGTCGCGGTGAAGGCCTCGAGGTCGGCCGGGGCCTCGTCGAAGGCCACAAACCACTCGTGGTAGGGCAGACCGCCCTCGGCGGGATTCACTTGCGGGGCGACGGTGAATTCGCGGACCGTTCCGCCGTGCGCGGCGACGGCCTGCTTGAGGGCGTACTCAACTTCAGAACCGATGACGTGTTCGCCAAACGCCGAAATGAAGTGCTTGATGCGGCCGGTCACGCGAATGCGGAAGGGCGCCGTGGACACGAACTCGACCGTGTCGCCGATGCTGTAGCCCCACAGGCCGGCGTTGGTGTGCATGATCAGGGCGTAGTTGACGCCGGTCTGCACCTCGGCGAGGCTGAGGCGGGGCGGATTTTCGTCAAAAAAGCGGTCGGCCGGAATGAACTCGTAGTAGATGCCGTTGTTGAGCAGCAGCAGCAAATCCTGGCTGTCGGGCTGGTCCTGGTAGGCGATGAAGCCTTCAGACGCGGGGTAGGTTTGGACGATGGGCACCTTGCGTCCGAAGAGCTCTTCAAAGCGGGCACGGTAGGGCTCAAAGGCGACTCCGCCCGTGACAAAGAGGTCGAGGGTGGGGAACACCTCGCCGATGCTCGACTTGCCGCTCACCTCGAGAAGGCGCTCGAAGTACATCTGCACCCAGGGCGGAATTCCCGAAATGATGGACATTGGGGCGTGCACCGTTTCGCGCACAATGGCCTCGACTTTTTCTTCCCAATCTTCGATGCAGTTGGTGTTCCAGGTGGGCTTGCGGTTCTTTTGGAGGTAGGAGGGCACGAAGTGGGCCGTGATTCCGCTCAACCGGCCCGTGGGAATGCCGTTTTTGTCTTCGAGTACGGGGCTCCCTTGCAAAAAGATCATGTTGCCGTTGACCATGCGACTCTGGCCGGTGGCGTGCATGTGGGCGAAAAGGGCGTTGCGGGCCGACGAAATGTGGTAGGGCACCGATTCTTTGGTCAGCGGGATGTATTTGGCGCCCGAGGTGGTTCCGCTCGTTTTGGCGAAGTAGGTGGGGCGGCCGGGCCACAAAATGCCGGACTCGCCCGCCACGACGCGGTCGATGTAGGGGCGAAGCGCTTCGTAGTCGCGCACGGGAACGGCTTGAACGAGGTCCTGGTGGCTGCGCACGTCCGCGAAGCGGTGGTCGCGGCCAAAGGCGGTTGCAGCGGCCGTGGCCGTGAGGTGCTCGAGGGTGCGCTGCTGGGTTTCAAAGGGCTTGGTCGCCCAAGCGCGGGTTTGGCGGTCAACTATGGCGGCCCACTGGACCGCGGCAAATTCTTTAATCGTTTTCATGCGGACTTATTTGCGGTATCCGAGCTCTTGGGCGGCGTTGATGGGCCGACCGTGGATCCAAATCTCGACTTGGAACGGAAGGGGATTTTCAGGGTCCTGTTCGAGCAGTCGGCCGAGCACTTCGCCTTTGCGAAGGCCTGAACCGACCCGCGTCTTCACGCGGCTGAGGCCAATGTAGCGGCTGATTCGGTCTTCGGCGTGGTGCACGGTTACGGAATACCCTAGGGAGTTCGTCCCCTCAATGGCAAGGACGGTACCGTCTTCCACCGCCACGACGTCGGAGGGCCGAAGGGCGTCAATCACCAGGCCGTAGCGCCCCTGCGCCGGGTTGGCACTGCGCAGCACGAGCCCGGCGACCGGCTGCAGCATTTCGGTGGGCTTGGGCGCGGCGGCTTCGCGGGCTTCTACCTCTTCGCGGAGCTTGCGTTCGCGCTCGCTGGCCTTCAGGCGTTCCGCCGACCAGCCGGGCGGAGGCGTGGCCGCGCTCGTCATCGTGTCGGGCGGAAGGGATCCGCCCACCATAAACTGAATGTGCTGGATGAACTGCTCCTGGTAGGCCACCAAGTCGACCAAGGAGTCGGTTACCGCGTTGAGCTTCACGGCATCGCGCCGAAGCGCGGTGCTCGAATACCCGGGAATGTACTCGCGAAGCGGTGTGTAGGCGATCAAAAACGTGGTGGAGACGATCAAAAAAAGCACCGATCCGCCCACGGCGAGAAACACGTTGCGCCGGTTGAGCACCATGGAAAACCGCTCTTCAAACGACGACTCGTCGAGCAAAACCAAGCGGTAGCGGTGCCGCCACTTGGCCAGCCAGTGCTGAAAAACCTCCTTGCGGGTGCGTCGGGCAGACTTCTTCACAACTTCAAAGGTAGCAGAATCGGTCGAGCGTCGCCCGCGCGAAGGCCATAACTTTGGACCTTCTACGTTAGGTACCGAATGCGTTCACTCCTCCTTATTCGCTGGTTCGCCGTTGGGGCGCTGGCCGCGGCGACCCTTGCGGGCTGCAGCCGCGAAAAGGACCGTTGGCTCAACCGGGCCTACCACCGAACGACGGCGCGGTTTAATCCGCTCTACAACGGCCAAGTGGCCTACGACCAAGCCCTTTTAGAGCAGAAGGACGCGCACCGCGACGACTTCACCCAGCTGATCTCGGTCGACGACTGGGAGCGGGCCAAGCTCAATGCCCCGGCCTACACCAAGGCCAAGCGGGCCGTAGAAAAAGCCAACAAGGCCATTCGGGAGCACAGCATGGTGTTCAAGGGCAAGCAAGCGAATCCGGCCGTCTTTGACGCCTACCTGCTGATGGCGCGCGCCCAAATGCTGATGGGCCTCGACGCGCCGGCCAGCGAGGCCTTGAGCACCGTAGCTCGCTTGAGCGGCCGCGGGGAGCAGCAGATCGAGGCCGAACTCGAGCGCATCGAGCTCTTGGCCCGCCAAGGCAACGCCTCGTTGGCGGAGCCCCTGCTCTTTGAAGTGGACCGCAAGGGCGTGCCCGACAAGTGGCGCTATTGGGTGGCGCGCATTCGTTCGCGCATGGCCATCTCGGCCCAGGACTGGGCCAACGCCGCCGAATCCATGGCCCAAGCCGCCCAGGAGGCGCCCAAGGCTGACCTCCGGGCGCGCTATGCCTTTTTGGCAGCCCAGCTCTACGAAAAAGCCTCGGAGCCCGACCGCGCCCGGCGCATGTACGAGGCCTGCCTGAAGGCGCAGCCCCGCGACTACGC
>SYCM01000105.1 GCA_005786915.1 Bacteroidota bacterium
CGCCCCCGAAGCTGAGGGCTGCATCAGCTACGCCGACGCCGACTTGGACATCGACTGGGACGGAATCTGGAATTCCCCCGAACCCTTCACCGTAAGCGCCAAAGACCAGTCGGGTCAAGCATTTCACTCGTTTCAAAGCCCCTTCACGTTGTGAATAAAATTCATCGCAACTGGCTTCTGGCGCTGGTCATCTTTGCGGGAGGCGTGCTACTTGGCAGCCGCAGCGACGCCGTGCTCGACGCACTGGGACGGGTGGCTAGCACGAACGAAACGGTGCCGGTTCCGCTCCCCCAAAAGCTCGAGGTCTTCGGCGAATCGATTCCAGTGAACGACCCCGACATCGCCGAGGCCCTGAGCCGCGAGCTGCACGCCAACACCTACTGGCATTCCAACACCCTGCTCATGCTGCAGCGCCGTCCTCGCTGGGAAGCTCGGGTGCGCGGTTGGCTGCGCGAAGAGGGCGTCCCCGAAGATTTCGTCTACCTCTTGGCAGCCGAGAGCGGATTTCAACCTACGGCCTTCTCGTCTTCGGGCGCCGCAGGTCTGTGGCAGTTCATGCCGGCCACGGCCCGGGAGCACGGGCTCCGCGTCGACGCCCAAATCGACGAGCGTTACCACGCCGAGAAGGCTACGCGAACCGCGGCCGCCTACCTCAAAAATGCCTACGCCCAAACGGGATCGTGGTTTTTGGCTGCCGCCGCCTACAACATGGGGCTCAACGGGGTACTCCGCCAAATGGAACGCCAGGGCGAGCGCAACTACTTTCGCATGACCTGGAACGACGAAACGGGCCGATACGGATTCCGCATCGCTGCCTTTAAACTGATTCTGGAACACCCCGAACACTACGGCTACCAAGTGCGGACCGAAGAACTGTGGCGCGAAGAACCCGGCCGCCGCGTCGTCGTCGACAGCAGCGTGGCCCATTGGGGGCGTTGGGCGCAGCGCGAGGGCCTCAGCTACCGCGAACTCAAGCGGCGCAACCCTTGGCTGCGCGAGTCGTCGCTCGACAACCCCGACTCCAGCGCCTTCGAACTCGAACTCCCCGAACGGCGTTAACCTGATCTAATGAACTTACGCATTCTTGGTGCCCGCGCCCACAACCTGAAAAACATCGACGTGGAGCTTCCACGCCGAAAACTCGTGGTCGTCACCGGTCTAAGCGGTAGCGGAAAATCCTCGCTCGCCTTTGACACGCTGTTTGCCGAGGGGCAACGGCGCTACATGGAGACCTTCAGCAGCTACGCCCGCCAGTTTTTGGGCACCATGGAACGGCCCGACGTCGACCGCATTGAGGGCCTTTCGCCAGTGGTGGCGATCGAGCAAAAAACCACCAACCGGAATCCGCGTTCCACCGTGGGCACGGTGACCGAGGTCTACGACTTTTTGCGCCTGCTGTACGCGCGAACCGCCACCGCCTATTCGCTGGCCACCGGCGAAGAAATGGTGAGCTACACCGACGACGCCATCCTCGAACGCGTGCTTCGCGACTTCAACGGGGTGCGCGTGGCCATCTTGGCCCCCGTGGTTCGGGCCCGAAAAGGCCACTACCGGGAACTTTTTGAGGGCCTCGCCAAGCAAGGCTACCTCAAGGCCCGCGTCGACGGCGTGTGGGTCGACATTGACCGCGGACTCAAGCTGGACCGCTACAAAACCCACGACATCGACGTGGTGGTCGACCGGCTGAGCCCCGGAACCGAAGACGAAGACCGCCTCAAGCGCAGCATCGCCGTTGCGATGCGCCTCGGGCACGGCAGCATCACGGTGGTGGATTGGGACCGCCAAACCCAAAAGCACTTCAGCCGCAACCTGATGTGTCCGACCACGGGGCTCTCCTACCCTGAGCCCGAACCCAACACGTTCAGCTTCAACTCGCCCAAAGGCGCGTGTCCGCACTGCGACGGCCTGGGAACGGTGCGCGAACTCGCCCTCGAAAAGGTGGTAGCCAACCCCCGACTCAGCCTGCGCGACGGCGCCCTGGCCCCACTGGGAACCTACAAGGCCTCTTGGATTTTTCAGCAGCTCGAGCACATCGGCTGGCGCTACGGCTACACCCTCGACACCCCCTGGAAGGACCTACCTGAAGAGGGGCGAAACGCCATCATCCACGGCTGCAGCGAGGACTTCACGCACACCCAAAAGGCCGCCGGAATTTCCCGCAAAATCAGTATAAAGTACGAAGGACTGAAGCCGTTCATCGAGGCCCAAGGCCGCGACGGCAGCAAGAGCCTGCAGCGCTGGGCCGACGACTACCTCGAAGACGGCATCTGCAGCCAGTGCTCGGGTGCACGACTGAGGCCCGAATCGCTGATGTTCCGCATTTCGGGCAAATCGATTGCTGAAGTGTCGAGCCTCGCGCTGCACGAGCTGGCCGCGTGGCTTGAGGGCGTGAGCCAAAGCCTCCCCCCGGCCCAGCAGCGCATCGGCGGCGAAATTCTCAAGGAACTCGCCACGCGGGTGGGCTTTTTGAACGACGTCGGGCTCAGCTACCTCTCGCTGAGCCGTTCCGCGCGCACCCTGAGCGGCGGCGAGGCCCAGCGGATTCGACTGGCCACTCAAATTGGTTCGCAGCTGGTCAACGTGCTGTACATCCTCGACGAGCCGTCGATTGGCCTGCATCCGCGCGACAACGACCGCCTCATTCGCAGCCTCGAGCGCCTGCGCGACCTCGGCAACAGCGTGGTGGTCGTGGAGCACGACGAAGAGCTCATGCGACACGCCGACCACATCGTCGACATGGGGCCACGCGCCGGAGTGCACGGAGGCCGAGTGGTCGCTGAAGGCACCTACGCCGAACTCATTGCTTCGGACAGCCTCACCGCCAAGTACCTACGAGGAGAGCTGCGGGTCGCCGAGCCGCGCGCGCCGCGGACCGGAAAAGGAGCCTGGCTCAAGCTGTTTGGGGCGAAGGGACGCAACCTGCAGAATATCAACCTCGAGCTGCCGCTCGGCACGATGGTAGTTGTTACGGGCGTTTCGGGCTCGGGCTAGTCGCCGCTCATCAACAAGCCCTTGCTTCCCGCCGTTGCGGGCCCACTTCAGGGTCTGCTTGACAAGCCCGAGACATTTGATCGCCTCGAAGGCTTAGAGCAGCTCGACAAAATCATCGCCGTGGACCAAAGCCCCATTGGGCGCAATCCGCGCTCGAATCCCAGCACCTACACCGGCGTCTTCAACGAAATCCGCAAGCTGTTCAGCGAATTGCCCGAAGCCAAAATTCGCGGCTACGCCCCCGGGCGTTTTTCGTTCAACGTCAAGGGCGGACGCTGCGAAACCTGCGAAGGCGGAGGCATGCGCGTCATCGAGATGAACTTCTTGCCCGACGTGTACGTGCCCTGCGAGAGCTGCCAAGGCCGCCGATTCAACCGCGAAACCTTGGAGGTGCGCTACAAAGGGCGCAGCATCAGCGACGTGCTCGACATGAGCATCGAAGAAGCCATGCACTTTTTTGAGCCCGTTCCGCGCATCAACCGCGTGCTCCAAACGCTGAACGGCATTGGCCTAGGCTACCTAACCCTCGGGCAGTCGGCAACTACCCTGAGCGGCGGCGAGGCCCAGCGGATCAAGCTGGCGACGGAACTGAGCAAGCGCTCCACCGGCCAAACCCTTTACTTGCTCGACGAACCTACCACCGGGCTGCACTTCGACGACGTCAAGGTCCTCATGGAAGGGCTTCACCGCCTGGTCGACCAGGGCAACACCGTGCTCGTAATCGAGCACAACCTCGACGTCATTCACCAGGCCGACCACCTCATCGACCTCGGTCCCGACGGCGGTTCGGGCGGAGGGCACATCGTGGCCACCGGCACTCCGGCTGAGGTCGCGGCCTGCGCAGAGAGCATTACAGGCCGCTACCTCAACGACTACCTCAAGCGTTTAAAAAATTAAGTATGGCTACGAACGGCAAAAGACCTTTAAAATCGGCATTCGCCCACAAGTCTTGGAACGAAGTCCGAACCAACGACTCCTAGGCCATCTTCAAAATCATGGGAGAGTTCGTGCAGGGATACGAGCGCCTTTCGCGCATCGGACCCTGCGTGAGCATTTTCGGCTCGGCGCGCCTTCCCGAAGAGCATGCGTGGTACCAAATGGCGCAAGAGATTGCCGAAGGCCTCGGCGCCAAGGGCTACGGCATCATCAGCGGCGGCGGCCCCGGCATCATGGAGGCGGCCAACCGCGGCGCCAAAGCGGTCGGCGCCCCGTCGGTGGGCTTGAACATCGAGCTTCCGCACGAGCAAAAGCCCAACGACTTCATCGACCTCGACAAAAGCGTGGATTTCGACTACTTTTTTGTGCGCAAGGTCATGTTTGTCAAGTACTCGCAGGGCTTTGTGGTGATGCCCGGCGGATTTGGCACCCTTGACGAGGTTTTTGAGGCCATTACCCTCATTCAAACCAAGAAAATCGGGCGCTTTCCGGTGGTCTTGGTCGGCCGCGCGTACTGGGGCGGACTCCTCGACTGGATCGAAACCACCCTCAAGGGCCACGGCCTCATCAGTCCCGAAGACACCAAGCTCTTCAAGCTCGTCGACACCGCCGACGAGGCCATACAGGCCATCGACGACTTCTACAGCCGCTACATCCTCAAGCCCAACTTCTAGGGCCGAAGCAGCTTGATCGCGTGCCGCTCGCCCTTGGCGTCGGCAACCTCAAAAAGGTAGAGCCCAGCCTCCTGCGGGTATTCCAGGGTTAACTCGGCCGCGTCGAGCGTTCCGCGGCGCACCTCTCGGCCGTCCAGGGCGCGAAGCACCCAGGACACTCGTTCTGAACTGCTTCGCGAGAGCGACCAAGCCGCGTCGGTTAGTACCACGCTCCATCCGCCTTCCCATTCCGCGAGGCCCCAGTAGTAGTCCGCAACAAGCGAATCCGACGGATACAGTCCGCTGCCCAATACCATGGCCTTACCCACCGAAGCCGGATTTCCCGAAAACGACGGCCACACCAGCGAATCGTTGATGGCCCCGACTTGAGCAATCGTGAGATGTCCGCTCGCGTCAGGCCAAAGCGTATCGCCGGATTGCTGCCAATACACGTAGGGTGCGAGGCCCAAGTTGTTCGCCATGACCGAATCGTAGTTGGTGATGCCACCCGGTCCGCCAAAGCGAATCTTGAGCTGAATCTCAGCGCGACTCACCGACGGATAATCCGCCTCAAGCACCCAAAGTCCGGTTTCCATATCGGCAACCAAAATTCTGCCGCTAGGCAGGTAGGGGTACGCACCCCAGGCGCCATTATAGCCTCCACCGCTGTATGCAGGTGATGTGTCGTAGTAGGCGGTGAGAACAGGCAATTCAGGAACCTCAATGTCCAGTACGTGGCATCCAAACGTGTAGTACGCGGTAACTAAATGGGTACCCTGTACGTAGGTGTTGTGGGGAACTAATCCCGTACCGCTCTGTACTCGGTGGCGAAAAACCTCCGTTACGTTCGTTAAATCGTCCACATGGTACCCGGCGACATACCCCCCGGCAACTTCATCCGTTGTGAAGAGGTACTTGCTGTCGTCGGTCAACCAGCAGTTGTGCGCAAAACTGTTGGGGGTTGCAAATCGTCCAAACGTAACTGGCTGGCTTGGTAAGGCAACCCCGATAACTTGAATATCCTCCCAAAGGGCTGCTCCCCATAACGTGTCGTTTCGCACGAAGCCGTCGTGCAAGTAGTAGGTACCGTAGTTTCCAATAACCACGGGATTCCATGGGTCGGTAGCAACATCAATCACCACAGCTCCACCTCCAGAAACGTTGGATCCAAAAGCGAAAAGTCGGCCTTTCTCATCAATTGATAGGTTATGAGCCCTTCGTAGCGTGTCGACCACCCCTCCGGGTAAGTTCACCGGAAGCTTCACAAATTTGTGCGTTAGGCTGTCCATGTTCACGATAAGCAACCCGTTAGTCATCGACGTGCCGGTTGGAACGTCGTGCATCGAATAAACATATCGGTCCCAAGTTTTGGCTTCCCGCCATATCGAGGGCACGCCGGGTACCCAATACGTGTTGGTAACTTGACTCGGATTAGTAATGTTAGCGATGAGTAGGCCGTTTCGGTTTCCCACGAGGGCGTACTCTTTATTCAGTACGGAATCATGATAGCCCCAAATCCCGCTGCACATGGGCGAGGCTCCGAGCGGGCCCCATTGCGATACGGGATAATGGACCACCTTTCGCATATTCAAGCTGTCGTTGCTGGGTTGGGCCCAAGCAATCGCCCCGGCCCCCAAGAGGCCGATCAAGAGCAGAATCCGTGATTTCATGGCTAAAAGTTAAGCGTAATCTGCCCGTCGTCCTCGGTTCCAAAATCAACCTCGGGTTCGGATGCGCCGTCGATGGGGGTCGGCGCTTGGGCGAGGTCCGACCACTCCACCGTCGTTCCTACCTCGATACCGTCTTCGGACGCCTCTGTGGGTGATGCCGTGCCCTCTTCGACCAGGGCCGGCTCGTTGCGCTCGGCCGAGACAAGGCGCACGGCAAGGACTGGCCCAGTATGAAGCATGTTGCCGAGCGCTTTCCAGCCCTTCACCGCAATAAACTCCTCGAGGACGAGCTGCTCGTCTTCGCGCTCCTTGCCGTTCACCTTGCGGAAGCGAATGGACACCGTCGACCGGTCGGCCGCCGTAAGAACGAGGAGCGCAGACTTAGCGTGTTCGGTCACAAAGCACTCCCAGCCGTCGCCGCGGGGCTCCAACTCAAAGCGCTTGACCATGTGCCGCTCCTTGATGCCGTCAAAGTAGACGGCGGCCAGCGGGCGCTGGGGCTCCCAGCGTTCGAGGTAGAACGGAACCTCGTTGAAGTGCAGTAGCAGATCCGGCGTCACAATGCGGTAGTTGCCCTTGGCGTCCACCTCGAGCAGCTTGTCCTCGCCGCGGAACCGGCCGAGCGAACGTCCGCGCCCTTGGTCGTTGAGCTTGAGCACCGTTTCGTCGAACCAAATCTCCCGGGCCGCCAGGGTGCTCACCCCTTCGGACTTCAACTCAATGCGCTTGACGGTGTTTTTGGTGACCGTGTTTCCGCGCGCAGCCCTGCCTCGCACCGCAAGGTCGGTGAAATCAAAATCGAAGCGCAGCTTTTTCAGTGAAGGCATGGCCCTCAAGTGCACCGTCACGACCTCGGCTTCTCCGTTCGGATTGACGCTCAGGTACAGCACTTCTGATCCCTTGGTACCCTGCGTAATGGGGTATTCCTTGTCTCGGGTCACCCCACTGATCGGAAAGCGCTTCGCAAACGAAGCCCCGCGGGCTCCGTCTCGGTAAACGACGTTGTAAATCGTGCGCTCGTCGCCTTTTTTAAAGACCGAAACGTGCACGATATTGGTGCCCACAAACTTCTTGTCGCCCACCTTGGTCACCAGCATGGTACCGTCGCGGCGAATCACGACCACGTCGTCGATGTCGGCGCAGTCACCAACCAACTCGTCCTTGCGCAGACCCGTGCCCACGAATCCCTCGACTCGGTTCACGTACAGCTTGGCGTTGGCGATGGCTACCTGGGTCGCCACGACCTGCTCAAAGCCGCGAAGTTCTGTTTTGCGGTCGCGGCCAGCTCCGTACTTTTTCCTCAAGTTTTTGAAGAAATCAACGGCGTAATCAATCAAATTTTCAAGGTGATGCTTGACTTCAGCTATCTGTCCTTCGAGGGCGCGCAGCTGGTCGTCGGCCTTTTGCGCGTCAAACTTGGAAATGCGCTTGATTCGAATTTCGGTGAGGCGCACTATGTCTTCGTCGGTGACCGCCCGCAGCAGGTGCTTGGTGTGCGGAGCCAGTCCGACCCGAATGTTCTCCATCACCGCTTCCCAGGTCTCGGCCTCTTCAATGTCGCGGTAAATGCGCTGCTCAATGAAGATTTTCTCGAGGCTGGCAAAGTGCCACTGCTCTTGAAGCTCGTGAAACTTGAGTTCGAGTTCTGCCTTGAGCACCGCCACCGTCGTGTCGGTGGAACGGCGGAGCATTTCGCGCACGCCCATGAACACGGGCTTTTCGTCGATGATTACGCAGGCCATCGTGCTCACCGAAGACTCGCAGGCGGTAAACGCGTACAGCGCGTCCACCATCTGGTCGGGCGAAACCCCGGGTAGAAGGTGAACGACAATTTCCACGTGCTCGGCGGTGTTGTCCTCGATCTTCCGAATTTTGATCTTGCCCTTGTCGTTGGCTTTAACCACCGACTCGATGACCGAAGTCGTAGTTGTACCAAACGGAATCTCCCTGATAATTAAGGTTTTCTTATCTTCAACTTCAATCTTTGCACGAACTCGAACGCGCCCGCCGCGTTCCCCGTCTTGGTAGCCGCTGACGTCGGCGATTCCGCCCGTGGGGAAGTCGGGGTAGAGCTGAAAACTGCGGCCGCGTAGGTGCGCCACCGAAGCTTCAATCAGTTCGTTAAAGTTGTGCGGCAAAATCTTGGTACTCAGGCCTACCGCAATACCCTCTACACCTTGAGCCAGCAGCAAGGGAAACTTGACCGGCAAGAACAGCGGTTCCTTACCGCGGCCGTCGTAGCTCGCTTGATACTGGGTGATTTTGGGCGAGAACGCCACGTCGAGCGCAAACTTGCTGAGCCGCGCCTCGATGTACCGAGGGGCCGCCGCGCTGTCGCCGGTGTAGATGTTCCCCCAGTTTCCTTGGGTGTCGATGAGCAGGTCCTTCTGCCCCAACTGCACGAGGGCGTCGCCAATCGACGCATCGCCATGGGGGTGGTACTTCATCGTTTGCCCGATCACGTTGGCGACCTTGTGGAATCGGCCGTCCTCCATCTCATAGAGGGCGTGCATCAAGCGGCGCTGCACCGGCTTGAGGCCGTCTTCAAGCGCAGGAACGGCCCGCTCCAAAATGACGTAGCTGGCGTAGTCCAAAAAGTACTCGCGGTACATGCCGCGCACGCGCGACTCCACGGGCTTGACGACCTCGCCCTCGGGAACGCTAGGCTCCGGTGCGCTCAGTTCGAGCGACTCGTCGGGTATCAATGCATCCTCATCCGACATAAGCGGGGTCGTCTTTTTCAATTTTCAGGTGGTCCATGATGAACTCCTGGCGTTCCGGGGTATTCTTGCCCATGTAGAACTCGAGGAGCTGCTCAATCTGCTCTTTGCCAAGCATTACGGGCTCGAGGCGAATGTCCGAACCGATGAACATCTTGAATTCGCCCGGCGATATTTCGCCCAATCCTTTGAATCGCGTGATTTCGGGTTTTCCGCCCAAGGTTTCCATGGCGGTCAACTTTTCGCGCTCGTCGTAGCAATAAAAGGTCTTTTGCTTGTTGCGCACACGGAACAGCGGCGTTTGCAAAATGTACAGGTGGCCCTCCTGAACCAGCTCGGGGAAGAACTGCAAGAAAAAGGTAATCAAGAGCAGCCTGATGTGCATTCCGTCGACGTCGGCGTCGGTCGCGATCACCACGTTGTTGTAGCGCAGGTCTTCCAGGCCGTCTTCGATGTTGAGGGCGGCCTGCAGCAGATTGAATTCCTCGTTTTCGTAGACGACTTTTTTGGTGAGTCCGTAGCAATTCAGCGGCTTGCCCTTCAAGCTAAACACGGCCTGGGTTTGGACGTCGCGCGAGGCCGTAATGGATCCCGAGGCGGAATCGCCTTCGGTGATGAACAGCGTCGTTTCCAGCCGGCGGTCGTGCTTGATGTCGTTGTAGTGCACTTTGCAGTCGCGCAGCTTGCGGTTGTGCAGGTTGGCCTTTTTGGCGCGCTCGCGGGCCAGCTTTTGAATGCCCGCCAGGTCTTTGCGCTCGCGCTCCGCCCGCAAAATCTTCTTCTGAATGGCGTCGGCCACCTCGGGGTTGCGGTGAAGGAAGTTGTCGAGCTCGGTCTTCAAAAAGTCCAGCACGAACGCGCGCACTGACGGCCCGTCGGGCCCCATGTCTTGGCTGCCCAGTTTGGTCTTGGTCTGCGACTCAAATACCGGCTCAATGACCTTAATGCTGATGGCGCCGATCACGCTTTGGCGAATGTCGGCGGCGTCGTACTGCTTGTTGAAGTGGTTGCGAAGTACGGTTACCAGTGCTTCGCGAAACGCGCCTTGATGCGTTCCGCCCTGGGTCGTGTGCTGGCCGTTGACGAACGAGTAGTACTGCTCGCTTTGGCTGCGCTCGGCGTGCGTGAGCGCCACTTCGATGTCTTCGCCCCGCAGGTGGATGATGTCGTGCATCACCTCTCCACTTAAGTTGTTTTCCAGCAGGTCTTTGAGTCCATTCTCGGAGTAGTACTTCTCGCCGTTGAGGTAGATGCTCAAGCCGGGATTCAGGTACACGTAGTTCCACACCATTCGCTCGACGTATTCCATCTGAAAGCGGTAGTTGTGAAAAATCGCGGCGTCGGGGGTGAACACCACTTTGGTGCCGTGGCGGGCGGTCGTGGGCTCTAGCGGACCCTCTTCCTGCAGCATTCCGCCCACAAAATGCGCCGACTTGGTTTGCCCTTCGCGAAACGCTTGAACCGTAAACGACGACGAAAGCGCGTTCACCGCCTTGGTACCGACCCCATTGAGTCCGACCGACTTTTTGAACGCCTTCGAATCGTACTTGGCGCCGGTGTTCATTTTCGACACGACGTCGACGAGCTTGCCGAGGGGAATTCCGCGGCCGTAGTCGCGCACCGTCACCGAGCCGTTTTGCACGCTGATTTCGACGGTTTTGCCTCCGCCCATGACGAACTCGTCAATCGAATTGTCGACCACCTCTTTGATGAGGATGTAGATGCCGTCGTCGGCGCTGCTGCCGTCGCCCAGCTTACCGATGTACATTCCGGGGCGAAGGCGGATGTGTTCCTGCCATTCGAGGCTCCGGATGTTGTCTTCGGTATACTGTACAGCTTCGGTCATGGTAACGTGCGAATCTAGCACAAAGCCACGCGCAAAACCCGCGCTAGGAGCGGGAGTTTTCAACAGGATAATCCCCCGTCGGGGCAGTCCAGGGCTATACGTTAAAGCGGAAGTGCAGGACGTCCCCGTCCTTCACCAGGTACTCGCGGCCCTCCACCCGAAGGCGACCGGCTTCGCGGCAGGCGGCCTCTGAACGGTCCTTCACGTCGTCATCGTAGCTGATGACTTCGGCGCGGATGACTCCCTTCTCAAAGTCGCTGTGGATGACCCCTGCGGCTTGCGGAGCCGATGCTCCGCGCGGAATCGTCCAGGCCCGAACTTCTTTTACGCCGGCGGTGAAGTAGGTGTGCAGCTGGAGCAGGTTGTAGGCCTCGCGAATGAGGCGGTTTACGCCGGGCTCCTCGAGTTCGAGGTCGTCGAGGAACATGCGGCGCTCCTCGTAGGTTTCGAGTTCGGCGATGTCGGCCTCGATGGCAGCAGCCAGATGCAGCACCCCGGCTCCCTCTTCGGCGGCCATGGCGCGCACCTTTTCGACCCAGGCGTTGCCGGTTTTGGCGGACGTCTCTTCAACGTTGCACACGTACATCACGGGCTTGTCGGTGAGCAGTTGGTAATCGGCAATCCAGGCCGCTTCCTCATCGGTGCGGTCGAATCCGCGCACCGACTTGCCCTGCTCGACGTGCTTCTTGAGGCGCTCGCCCATTTCTACCTCGCGCACGGCCTCGCGGGCTCCGCCCTTGGCCGCTTTGCGCGAACGCTCTAAACGCTTGTCAATCGTTTCCAAGTCCTTGAGCTGAAGCTCAAAATCAATCGTTTCCTTGTCGCGAAGCGGAGTCACGCTCCCGTCGACGTGGGTGATGTTGTCGTTTTCGAAGCAGCGCAGCACGTGCAGAATGGCGTTGCATTCGCGTATGTTGCCCAAAAACTGGTTTCCGAGGCCCTCGCCCTTGCTGGCGCCCTTCACCAAGCCGGCGATGTCGACAATCTCCACCGTGGCGGGAACAACGCGTTCAGGGGTCACGATCTCGGCCAGGGCGTCGATGCGCGGATCGGGAACGTTGACCGTTCCCACGTTGGGCTCAATAGTGCAAAACGGAAAGTTGGCCGCATGGGCCTTCGCGTTGCTCAAGCAGTTAAACAACGTCGACTTTCCGACGTTGGGGAGGCCTACGATTCCAACCTTCATAACTCGTTAATTACTTCTGTTTTCGGGCCGCAAAGGTAGCCGAAGTATGGCCGTACTTTTGCGGTAAATCCGCTACTGATGGCCTCAATCTACGACTACCCCTCGCAAATTCGCCGCGACATCTTGCGCATGGTGCACCAACCGCAATCGGGCCACCCCGGCGGATCCATGGGCTGCACCGAGTTTTTCACCGCACTGTACTTCGACGTACTCCGCCACAATCCGTCGGCCTTCAGCATGGACGGCCGCGGCGAGGACCTGTTCTTTTTGAGCAACGGCCACATTTCGCCCGTCCTCTACAGCACTTTGGCCCGCTCGGGCTACTTTCCCGTGGCGGAACTTTCGACCTTTCGCTTGATTAATACCCGCCTTCAGGGCCACCCAACTACCCACGACGGACTTCCCGGCGTGCGCATCGCGAGCGGATCCCTTGGCCAAGGCCTAAGTGTGGCCGTGGGCGCCGCCCAAGCCAAGAAGCTCAACGGCGATAAGCACCTAGTCTACACGCTGCACGGCGACGGAGAGCTGCAGGAAGGCCAGATTTGGGAGGCCGCCATGTATGCTGGCGCCAAAAAAGTGGACAACCTCATCGCGACGGTCGATGCCAACGGCCAGCAGATTGACGGCAGCACCGACGAAGTGCTTCCGATGGGCGACCTGGGCGCCAAATTTGCCGCCTTCGGCTGGGACGTCCTGCACCTAGAGCACGGCAACGACCTCGACGCCGTGCGCGCCGCCCTGCGCGAAGCGGGAACCCACACCGGCAAGGGCAAACCCGTGGTGATCATCATGAAAACCGCCATGGGCCACGGGGTGGACTTCATGGCCGGTACCCACAAGTGGCACGGCGTGGCCCCCAACGACGACGAACTGGCCCGCGCGCTGGCGCAGTGCCCCGAAACGCTCGGCGACTACTAAATCAATCCCATGCTGCGCCGCGGACTGCTCGCACTCCTCCTGTTCGCCGGATCCTTCGGGGCCTGGGCGCAGGGCGTGCTGCCTCCGCCCGAACCCAAGCCCGAGCCGCTGACGCGCATCTTGTTTGTGTTTGACGCTTCGAATTCCATGTACGGACGCTGGCAGACCGGCACCCGCATGGAAGTTGCCCAGCGACTCATGCGCGAGCTGCTCGACAGCCTAGGCCGCATCGAAAAGCCCCATTTTGAGTTGGCCCTTCGCGTGTACGGACACCAAAAACCCGTTCCGCCTCAAGACTGCAACGACACCCGGCTCGAAGTGGCGTTCAGTCCGAATTCGATTCCGCGCATCCAAAAAACGCTCGCGGGGCTTCGCCCAATGGGCACCACCCCCATCGCCCGCAGCTTGATCAAGGCGGGCAGTGATTTTCCGGAATGCGCGGACTGCCGCAACATCATCATCCTCATCACCGACGGTGTCGAAGCCTGCGACGAAGATCCCTGCGCGGCCTCGCGCATCCTGCAGCAGCGCGGGGTCATCCTTAAACCATTTGTAATCGGCATTGGCCTCGAGACCAACCTCGCTAAGAACTTCAGCTGCGTCGGAACCTACTACGACGCGGGCGACGAGCAAACCTTCAGCAAGGCGCTCAACGTCATCATGACCCAAGCCCTCGACAACACGAGCGCCCAAATCAACCTTTTGGACCACCGCGGAGTGCCGGCAGAAACCAACCTCCCCGTGGTGCTGCACAACGTCACCAGCGGCCAGACCGAAGAGGCCATCGTGCACACCATGAACTACGCGGGATTGCCCGACACGCTGGACCTAGATCCCTTGGTGACCTACCGCGGAACGGTGTACACCCTTCCGCCGGTTGAAATCCCCGCGAGCGAAGTGCATGCGGGCAAGCACAACCACCTGGGAACGTTGGCGGCACAGGGCAGTCTTCGGCTGAACATGCTCAACATGCCCAACCGCCAGTCCATGCCGCTCGCCGTGGTCCGCAAACCGGGTTCCACCGAAATCGTGCACGTGCAGCCCTTGGGCACCGAGCAGCGCTACTTGGTCGGCACCTACGAGCTCGACCTCCTTACCCTGCCCCGCTACCGCCAAACCTTGGTAGTCGAGGGCGGAAAAACTACCGAATTGAGCATTCCCGCACCAGGGAACGCAAGTCTCACCCTCAAAATTGCCAGCATCGGTGCCATCTTCTTGCGCGAGAACGAAGAATGGACCTACGTGGTTCCGCTCGACGACGCGCAGACCCGGCAGTCGTTTGCGCTTCAGCCGGGAACCTACACGGTGCTGTACCGCCCCAAGTCGGCTCAACAGACCGCCTACAGCAAAAGCACCACGTTCACCGTAACGTCGGGCGCCACGGCCATCGTTAACCTTCAGTAAATTGACCCTCATGCACCCCTACACGAACCAAGGAAGCCAAGACACCCGCAGCGGATTCGGAGCCGGCTTGCTCGAACTCGGACGCCGCAACCCTAGCGTCGTCGCGCTTTGCGCCGACCTTACGGGCTCGCTCAAAATGGACGCCTTTGCCAAGGAGTTTCCCGACCGCTTCTTTCAAACGGGCATCGCCGAGGCGCACATGATGGGCATGGCCGCGGGGCTCACAATCGGCGGATGGATTCCGTTCACCGGAACCTTCGCTAACTTCTCTACGGGCCGCGTTTACGATCAAATCCGCCAAAGCATTGCGTACTCTGACAAAAATGTGAAAATCTGCGCCTCGCACGCGGGCCTCACGCTCGGCGAAGACGGGGCCACGCACCAAATCCTCGAAGACATCGGGTTGATGAAAATGCTTCCGGGCATGACGGTCATCGTTCCGGCTGACTACAATCAGACCAAGGCCGCCACCATCGCCTTGGCCGACCACCACGGCCCTGCCTACCTGCGCTTTGGCCGCCCCAAGGTGGCCAACTTTACCCCCGCCGACAAGCCCTTCATCATCGGCAAGGCCGACGTCCTAGTGGAGGGCAGCGACCTCACGATTGCCGCCACCGGCCACCTCGTTTGGGAGGCCCTCGAGGCCAGCAACGCGCTTGCCGCCCAGGGCATTTCGGCCGAAGTAATCAACTTCGCCACCATCAAGCCGTTTGACACGGAGGCCCTCCTGAGGTCCGTGCACAAGACGGGGCGCGTCGTAACGGCCGAAGAGCACCAACGCCACGGCGGCCTCGGCGACCTCGTCGCCCAGACCCTGGGAATGCACCGCCCCGCCCCCGTCGAGATGGTCGCCGTCAACGATTCGTTTGGCGAATCGGGCACCCCAGCCCAGCTCATGGACAAGTACGGCCTCAACGCCACCGCCATTGTCGAGGCAGCGCTGAAGGTTCGAAATCGGTAATTTCTGGTAACTAGCTACTAGCCAACGACTAGTGGACTCATTAAACCAACCGAGCTTTTCTGCATCTTAGCCTAGATGCAGCCCGACCCCCTTCGCGACCTCACCGAACTGGTGCAGCGCCACACGGCCCAATGGTACCGCGTGGCCTTGCGCATCGTCCTGGACCACGGCACCGCGCAAGACGTCGTGCAGGACGCCTGCGTCAAAATGTGGTCGCACTGGACGAGCTTTCGGGGCGAAGCCCAGCGCAGCACCTGGGCGCACCGCATTGTGGTGAATGAAGCCTTGAGCGCCCGCAGGCGTTCCGCAGTCCGCTCCACGGTCGACCCTGAGGTGCTCGAGGGAATTCCCGAAAGTCCCTACTTCGAGGCCGACGCCGCCTTGAAGGCCCTTTATGCGGCGGTGGCCCAGCTCCCCGAGCAGCAGCGGCTCGTGTTCCAGTTCCGATACTTTGACGAGTTGCCCTACGCCGAAATAGCGCAGATCTTGGGCACGAGCGAGGGCGGACTCAAGGCGAACTACCACCACGCGGTGGCGAAAATTAAAAAAACCATGGTCGGATTAAACTTTGACCTCATCGCGGAATCTTAAGCATAACTAAGTCCATGAACCCAAACACTGAATCCCATTCGCCACGTGACGGAATTCGCGTTCCGGCCGAGTTTGCCGCCGAACTCGCGGCGCGCGCGACCCAACGAGCAACGAGTGCTTCTCGCCGCCCGTTTCGGCTTCGCCCACTGGTCTGGACGGCGGCCGCCGCGGCGGCCGTGTTTGCCGGCATCCTGCTCACCCAGGGTCCAGCGGGCCAACCGAGCGCGGAGGTCCGCCCCGGATTGACCGTCGACGAGGCCTGGTCCGCCCTAGAACAGGGCGAAGTGACCCTCACCGACGACGAACTGATTGAACTCGCCGAACAACACGGCATTACCCAACTCTAATCCACTCAAACCATGATCAAACACCTCGTTCTTATGCTGGCCTTGTCAGGGTCCGCCGCCACCGCCCAGACCCGTCCGCAACCGGGTCCGCGTCCCGCTCCCGCCAAAGAGCGCATAGAATCAGCCAAAATTGGGTTCATCACCCGAGAACTGAACCTCACCCCTGAAGAAGCCAAGGCTTTTTGGCCCATTTATAATGCGATGGAGGCCGACCTCAAGAAGGCCAACCGCGACCCGCTCCGAGAAGGACTGAAAACAGTGCGCGGCGAAGGCGGAATCGACAACCTTTCCGATGCCCAGGCCCGCGAGTTACTCGCCGAGCTCGACAAGGTGGGTGCCGAGCGCGAAGCGGTCCGGCGCAAGTACCAAAAGGAGTTTCTCAAGATTCTTCCGCCGCAAAAAGTGCTCAAACTGCACGTTGCCGAACGCAAATTCCGCCAAGAAGTCATGGAACGCTTGAAGGATGCCCGCAGAGGTGATCAACCGGGTCCTCGTCCCGGCGGAAGGGAGTAAAAAAGCAAATCCGGATTTATCGGAATAGTTAACTGCCCCCACCGGTGAATTCATTCGGATTTTTCCGGATTCACAAAAATTTCGCCCGCCCCGTACCTTAGCGGAATGGACCTCCGCCAGCGATTTTTGCACCACCTTGCGCCCACCACCTTCAGCCCGCTGGCCCTGGAATTCGTGCGCGCCGAAGGTCCCTACCTCTACGACGTACAGGGCAAGCCCCACATGGACCTCATTTCGGGCATTGGCGTCGCCAACGTCGGCCACAGCCACCCCGAAATCGTGGCTGCGGTGCAGCAGCAAGCTGCCCGGCACATGCACCTCATGGTGTACGGAGAATACGCTCAGGTTCCGCAGGTGGCCTATGCGGAGGCCCTGCTCGAGGCCCTGCCCGCGAACATCGACCAGATCTACTGGGGCAACAGCGGGGCCGAGGCCGTCGACGGGGCCCTCAAGCTGGCGAAGCGCGCCACTGGGCGCACCGAAATCCTTTCGTTCGAGGGGTCCTACCACGGATCCACCACCGGCCCCCTTTCGGCCATGGGAAACGAATGCATGAAGTCGGCCTACCGTCCGCTGGTGCCGGGGCACCGCATTTTCCCGTACAACCACCCCAAGGTGTTCGCCGCGATCGGTCCTGATACCGCCGCCGTGCTCGTCGAAGTAATCCAGGCAGAATCGGGCTATGTTCCTGCAGATGCCGCCTGGCTCCGGGAGCTGCAGGCGCGCTGCCGCGCGGCCGGGGCCCTGCTCGTCGTCGACGAAATCCAAACCGGCTTCGGCCGCAGCGGCCAGGCCTTCGCCTTCACCGCGTCAGGCATCGAACCCGACGTGATCTGCCTGGCGAAGGCCTTGGGCGGCGGAATGCCCCTCGGGGCCTTCGCCGCCTCGCGCGCCTTAATGGCAACCTTGGCGGAACACCCCATGCTCGGGCACCTCACCACCTTCGGAGGGCATCCCGTCAGCTGTGCGGCCGGCTTGGCCGCGTGGAACCTCCTGCAGCGGGAACGCTTGGCCCTCCGCGCCCCCGCCATAGAAGACCTGTTCCGCCGCGGCCTTTCGGAACATCCTGCGGTCCGAGAAATTCGCGGCCGCGGCGCCCTCCTCGCCGTAGTCTTGGACTCCTTTGACCGGGTACTGCGGGTCCAACAGCGCCTCATCGCCGACGGATTCCTCACCGACTGGTTCCTATTTGAATCCTGCGCCCTGCGGTTGGCTCCGCCCCTCACCCTGACCGACGCGCAGGTGCAGCAGGCCGTGGACGCCATTCGGACCGCC
>SYCM01000106.1 GCA_005786915.1 Bacteroidota bacterium
CTCCCCGGCCATTTGTGCTCGATCAGCTTCTTGCTCGCGGTCATTTACCTGACGACCGGCAGTACCAAAGTCTTGCTGCCCCTCACCTTTTGGGGCATCACGGGCGGAGCGCACGCGCTCATCACCCCCGGCAGTCCGCTGGGCGACCACCCGCTCTACCTCGTCGAGTTTTGGGTGCAGCACACCACCATCGTGCTGGTTCCGCTCTACGCGCTGCGAAGCGGAGCCTGGCTCATCCCCGCCCGAGCCTGGGTCAAAGCCTTTTGGGGCAATCAGTTCTTGCTCGTTCCCATTTTTGTGCTCAACCGCGTGGCCGGAGCCAACTACCAATTTCTCCTCGCGCCTCCGGCCGTCAACAACCCCCTGCTCATCGGCCCCTGGCCCTGGTACCTGGTCGGAATCGACGCCCTCATGCTCGGCCACTACTGGCTGATTCAGAAGTGGTTGGGACGGCGAAGCTAGAGCTTCGCGTTGCTGGTTTCTTGCTACTTGCTCTTCGCTGGATTCCGAAACCGGTACAGGTAGCGCGCAGCGAGGGCGTTTAAGGTTTGCGAGAATCGTATTTTCTGGTTTACCTTATTACGTTAACAATATCCCTACTTAATTATGAACACCAAACTCCCCCTCCTCGCCCTGGTTTTGGGCTTCAGTGGCGTGCTCAGCGCGCAAAAAGCAGACGTGAAAAAGGTTCCGCTGGCCAAGACCGCGACGCCCTACGAGTGGCTAATGCGCCCCACGAGTGCGTTTTTTGCCGAAACGGGGCTTTCTGCGGCCGACTCGGTGAGCGCCGACACCTACCGAGTGGGGCTTGACACCAACGAGTCGGTGCTGGTCAACGTGGGGCACCTCGACGCCACCAACCAAGACGTGGTGTGGTATGTGGCCTACGAGAACTTTAAGGTCAAGGACTTGAAGGTGAAGGTCGACAGCCTGGGCAGGAACCACAACATCATCAACGACGGCGATGGAAACTACAGCTTCTGGCTTGCAGACGCCTTGGTGAACATCAGCACCAACGTGCAGCCCAACGGCAAAATCGGCACGGTGGCGCTCGACGCCATTCCGGTGTACCGCTTTATGCCTCCGGTCGCCGACGCAGTGTCTAAGCTGGACTCGACCTGGCAGCAGCTGATGACCAACGTTCAGTACCGTCCGCGAACGGTGGAGCGCGACTCGAGCAAGGTGTCGGTCACGCTGAAAAACGTAACTCCGCTGGTGTCGTACACGGTATTTTACCCGCAAACCGAGGGCGCCCGGCCCTATGTGTCTGTGGTACTCAACGAGGGCGGCGGACAGGGCGTGCTGAAATGGGCCTGCAAAAACTACTACGACCGCTTTTACGATTCGTTTGAGCAGGGAAGCGTGTGGGTTTCTGACAGCGACCAACCGATCGTGAAGGTGGGCGTACTGTTCGACGACGGCAAGCTGCTGAACCTGACCATGACCCAGTCGGAGTTCCAGGACTTCGCGGGCAGCGATGAGGAATAGGGCGTTTGAAATTTTAAAATCCGGACTATCAAAATGATTTAGGCAGGAAACGGGTCTAAACCCCCGCGCTACCTTTGCCGCATGACCCGTTGGACCCTTTTTGCCGGACTCGCCGCAAGCCTTCAGGGCTTTGGGCAATCGGCGCCCGCTGCAGGTGCAGCCCCCAGAGACACGCTTTCTTCAGACGTTCGGCTGAACGAAGTGCGGGTGGTTCCGAGGCCGGTGGGGCACACGGTGCACGAAGTTCGGCTGAATCCGGTGATGCCGGTGCAGCACGCGCCTGAGGCGTTTGAGGCCTACCTCTCGAGCTTGGACGTGCGCAGCCGGGGGCTCAACGACGTGCAGTCTGACTTATCGGTGCGCGGATCCACCTTTGACCAGGTGCACGTGGTGGTCGACGGCATTCCCTATTCAGATCCCCAGACGGGGCACCACAGCGCGACGCTTCCGGTGCCCATTGAGGCCATCGAGGCGGTTTCGGTGCTGCCCAGCGGAGGCTCCTATCGCTACGGACCCTTTGCCTTTGCGGGGGTGCTTGAACTGACCACGATTGATGCCCAAAGCGGCCGTGGATACGCGAGCGCCTCTGCCGGTGCCTTCGGCTACACCCGCGCCGCCGGGGGCGTGCCGCTGCGCCGAACCAAGCTCTTTGCTTCGCGCCTCGACGTCAGCTACGCGGCGGCCGACGGAGCCTTCACGAATTCCGACTTCGCCACGTGGCAAGCATACCTGAAGGCCCAGCGCCACCTCGGCACGCAGGGCGAATGGGGACTGCTCCGCGCGCAACTCGGCTACTCGGTTAAAATGTTTGGTGCCCAGGGCTTTTACAGCTTTGCCTACCCCACCCAGTTTGAGCACCTTAGGTCGCTGAACGCCTCGCTGAACTACCGCCTGCGCCGGCTCCAAGCCAACGTATTTGTGCGCCAGCTCGAAGACCGCTACGAGCTGTTCCGCCAGCACCCTAACTACTACATGCCCTACGTGCAGGGTCGCTGGATTCACGTAACCGATTCGACCGTGACGCCGAGCTGGTACACCGGAGCCAACGTGCACCGCAACCGCAGCTACGGCGGCGAAGTCGTCGTGAACTCGCCCAACGGCCCAACCCGGGTCCTAAGCGGTTTTGCGGGACTCGACGCGCGCCACGACGAGGTCGCAAGCAGCGTGCTGGGCGAACTCCAAACCGACACCTTGGTGACCAACTGGGGGCGCTACGCGCATTTTGACGCGCGCCGAAACGCCGGAATTTTTGGCAGCCTGCGCTACGCGGGGGCCGCACGCACCCTGGTGCAGGCCGACCTGCGCCTCAACGTCAACGACCGCTACGGCCTTGACTGGCTGCCCAACCTGGGCGTCGAACACCGCGTGCTGGACCGCAACGAGGACCACGTCACGGCGCTCGCCAGCGTGAACCGCAGCTTTCGCCTGCCCACCTTCACCGACCTGTACTACCGACTGGGCGGCGCGCAGGGGTCCGCCAACCTGCAGCCCGAGTACGCGTGGAATACCGAGGCCGGGCTGGTCTGGACCCGCGGCGGCGGAATAGGCGCCCGCCTGACCGCCTACGAGCGGCGCGGAACCCACCTGATCGATTGGATCTACCGCAACGTCGACGGCAACCAAGTGCTCCAGGCCGACAACGTGACTTCGGTGCGCATCCGCGGACTCGAGCTCGAGGCGCACGGAACCTACCACGGCTCCTGGTCCGCCCGCGCGCAGTTCGCCGGCCACACCGCAAGCGACGTGAACGGACTGTCGATTTATGCCCTTGACTACCTGGCGCGGCGCGTGCAGCTCAC
>SYCM01000006.1 GCA_005786915.1 Bacteroidota bacterium
CAAGCCCACGGCCAGCCCTTCGACTTCGACGACCCAAAGTCCGTAACCGTACTCGCGGTAGGGGGTTAAAAAGCTCCGCTCGAGGTAGGCCAGGGCGCCTTCGCGCGTTTCGGTTCCGCGCGGACCAATGTTGGCCAGCCAGCCCGGCGTTTGCGTGATGCGCTGCAGAAATTCCAGGTCGCCCTCGCGGGCCTCGCGAATCGTCATGCGCTAGCGGAACTCGTAGGGCACCCCAGTAACCTGGGTGAGCATGGTTTGGGGCGCGTCGAGCACCACGGCGTTGCGGTGCGGCTTGGGCGCGACCGGGCTGTTTTTGGCCAGGTAGTCGCGAAGCACGTCGTGCAGCCCAAACGGCAGGTTCTGCCCGTTGCGGACCCCCTTGATTCGGCAGAGCATGTCGGCCGGATCGCCGTCGCGCTCGCACGCACTCAGGCGGTACACCCTGGTGGGGTCGAGGGGTTTTTTGCCGATTGCGACCGACTGCACCCGCTGCCCTTTGGGCGCGAAGGCCTTAAACGTAACCTTCATTCCGTGGAACTTAATTACCCAGCCGCCAAAGCGCTCGCTGGCCTTGTCGGCGAACACGTTGTGCAGCTCTTTTTCGAGCCACTCCTTGATTTGGGCTCCCGTAGCCTCGGCGGTGCGCACGGGGCTGTCGATGGGACGCATGTCGTACAAATAGCCTTCGGTGATGGGAATGCTGCCCGCGGCGTCGGGGGTGGCGCGCGGTGGGCAAAAGCGGAATCCGTTGCTCAGCACGACGTCGACCTTAGGGAGCTTCCAGCGCAGCGCGTCGGTAATCAGCGTGTCAATCGTGTTTTCGACGACAAAGTAGCGGTAAAGCGGAACCTTAGACCGGCCAATTACATGGCCAATTTCGGCGGCAAACGGAGCTTCGTGGCGGCGAATCAGCTCGGCCATGGCGGGGTCGGCGGGGTTCGCTTCGGGCCGCACTTCGACGAGCTCGTATCGGTCTTGCTGCAGTTGGCCGTCGCGGAACCGCAACGTGAGTTTGCCCACAAACGATCCAAACGCTCCGGGTTCCACCACCTTGGCGTAGGCGCACTGAATCGGAGTCCGCACGCGTTCGTGCGTGTCGCCCCCCAAAATGTAGTCGACTCCTTGGGCCTCCGGAAGGTTGGCTAAGTGGATCTGCTGCGAGAGTCCGAGGTGCGCTACCACCAGCACGGCGGAGCACTGCTCCTGGCGGCGCAGCACGTCGACGTAGTGGGCGAGGTTGGCCTCGGGCGCCGTGTAGATGATGCCCTTGGAGTAGTTGGGCGACTGGCGCAATGGCACCAGCGGGTCGGTGTAGCCGAGGAATCCGATTTTCAGCCCGTTCACGTTCCAAATGTGGTAGGCCGGAAAAACCAGTTCCCCCCGCTGGCCGTTGCCCAAATCGTGGTACATGTTGGCGCAGACCTTGGGCGCGTGCAGCGAACCCAGAAGGTGCTGCATGGCGGCTTTGTAGTAGACCACCTCCCAGTTTCCGGGCAAGAAGAGGTCGTAGTTGAGGGCGTTCAGCAGGGGCACCATAGCCTCCCCGGTGGTTTTGACCGAGAGTTCGCTGCCTTGAAACATGTCGCCTGTGTCGAGCAGCAGGCTATGGGCGTGCTGGGCGCGTTCGCGCTTGAGGTAGGTAGCGAGGTGCGCGTAGCCCCCGGCGGGGCGGAACACGGTCTGTCCGTCTTCCCAAAACAGCTCGTCGTGCGGGTGTATTTGGCAGTGCACGTCGGTGGTCTGCAAAATGCAGACTTCGACTTCGTTTGTAGGCGAATCTGCCAGGGTCGCGGGGACGGGTGCGGACTCCGGCGCGCTGCCTGCGAGCACGTCTAGAGGGTTCAGGGCGAGCGCTCCACCCAGGAGGCCGGCATTTTTGAGGAAGGTGCGGCGGTCCGAGTTCATTGGGTTGGGTTCATCGCCTCGAATTGGGCTTTTAGGGGGCCAAAGGGGCCGAATTTGTGCTGGCGTTCGCTGTATCCGTCGGCGTAGGGCCCAAAGGGGTGGTCAAACGGTTTTTTGCGGACGTCGGGCCAGTCCGACGGGACGTTTTTGTGCGGACGCGGCCGGCTGTTCACGTAGGCGGCGACGTCCCAGGCCTCTTCGTCGGTCAATACGGGCGCGTCGTGGCGGGCGCCCAAGGGCATGTTGTACTTGACGTACCCGGCAAAGTTGCTCAAGCGGTAGAGCCCGGCGGCGTCGTTGTAGCTGAGCGGTCCCCACAAGGGAGGGTAGGTGTATTCGGCCGCACCCTTCGCGATTTGCCCTTGGCCGTCTGCTTGGTGGCAGCTCTGGCACTGGGCTTCGTACACGAGTTGGCCCTTGACGGGATCCGTGGCGCGGGGCAGCAAGGCGGGCTTCTTGAGGCCCGCTCCTTCGGGGGTACGGCCCTTTGGAACCCCACGGCCCACAAACTCGATGTAGGCCACCATAGCGCGCATTTCGGCGGACTGGGTGTCGAGGGCGCGCCCGTTGAGGCTGCGTTCGATGCAGTCATTGACCCTCTTATATGTGTTCTCAATGCCGCCTGATCGGGCGCGGAACTTGGGGTAGTTCGCCGCGACGGCAGAGTAGTTGTTGCCCAAGATTTTGGTTCCGGCTTCTAAGTGGCAGTTTTGGCAGTTGAGTGCGTTGCTGCGGTTTTTTTCGATGGTTCCCGAAGGGCCAAAGTACTTGGAGGTGTGGGCGATGAGGTCCTTGCCGTAGGCCAGTTGTGCCCTTTGTTTGGGGTCCGAGACGGCTTCGATCGAAGGGGCGGACCACGCAGCCTCTCCCGACGGGCTTTGGGCGGAGTCCGGGACGGCCGCCGACGGGAACTCATGCTCGGGCGCGGTCACTCGGGCCCACCAGGCAATCATCCAGGGCTTGGGCTGGGTAAAGAGGGCGATGTAGGCGAGAAGGAGGACGACAAAAAACGACAGGAACACCGTCACGTGCAGCATTTGCCCGAGCGCTTTGAGCGTATGGGGTTCGCGGTCGGGCGGCGTGGGACGGGGCATGCGGCGCTTAGTGGGGCAGTCGGTCGCGGAGTTCGCCGTAGGCAAAGGTTCCGACGACGGCAAATAAGAAGACGATGATCATGGGCAGTACGCCGTAGCCGATGCTGACGACCATAGGGCCGGGGCAGGATCCGCCGAGGGCCCAGCCGAGTCCGAAGAGGGTTCCGCCGATGAAGTAGCGGTAAAAGCCGCGTTCTTTGGGTTGAAATTCGATTGGTTTGCCATGGATGTCCTTGATTTTTAATTTTTTAATCACGAACACGCCCAGGGCGCCGACGACCACGGCGGTTCCGATGATTCCGTACATGTGGAAGGCCTGGAAGCGGAACATTTCCTGGATTCGGTACCACGAAAACGCCTCGCTTTTGGCCATGAGGATGCCAAAGAAGGTTCCGACGATTAGGTATTTGAGGAAGCGCATGGGTTAGAAAATTAGGGGGTAGAGCAGGTGGGTCATGATGAGGCCCCCGGTGAAAAATCCGACCACCGCGATGAGGGAGGGGAGCTGGAGGTCCGACAGGCCGCTGATGGCGTGCCCCGAGGTGCAGCCACCGGCGTATCGGGTTCCGAAGCCGACGAGGAAGCCGGCAACCGCTAGGATGAGGAATCCTTTAAGGGTCAGGGCTTGTTCCCAAGAAAAGAGTTCGTCGGGTTGCACGCCCGAAGCCGAGGTGCTGGGTTCGCCGAAGCCCAGGGCCGCCAGGTCGTTGACGGTGGCGGGGGATAGGGCCACGGCGAATCCGTCGCTCAGGTAGGTGTGGGCCAAGAAGCCCCCGAGGATGGCTCCGACCAGGAAGATGAGGTTCCAGATTTCTTTTTTCCAGTCGAAGTCAAAGAAGCTTCGGGACCGCTGCGAGGCAATGGCACACAGGGTGCGCAGGTTGCTCGAGAAGCCAAAGCTGCGCCCAAAGAGTATGAGGGCAAACATGGTTGCCGAGATGGAAAGCCCCGAAAACCACCAGGGCCAGGGTTGAACGATGAATTCCCACATGGATGCTTGGGTTTAGTCGATGAGTTGCTTAACGTCTTCCCAAGTGCCGCCGTTGGTGACCTGGGTTAGGCCGTGTTGGGCTAGGATGGCTTTGGCCATTCCGCTGCGCGCACCGCTTCGGCAGAAGACGATAATGTGGTTTTTTCCCTCGAATTCCTCGAGGCGTTCCGCGATTTGGTCGAGGGGGATGTTCACCGAAGCGTGGACGTGGCCGCTTTCAAATTCTTCGGGGGTTCGCACGTCCACCAAAAAGGCGCCCGCTTGGATCAGGTCGTTCATGTCGAGGGTGATAAAGGTTATGGTCAAATATAGCAGGGGAATTTCGGCGGAAGATGTCGTTCGACGCTCCAGGCGGCATTGTTCCGCGTAAAACCATTAACTGACTGTGAATAGGGGTGTTGCAAATCATTTTACGCGAATGAACCGAAACAAACGTTTAGGGGTTTAGGTGAATATGTCCCTTCCCGATTCCGTTTTAGGCCTTACCGACGACCAAATTGACCGCGTCGTGGCCATGGCGTGGGAAGACCGAACTCCGTTTGAGGCCATTTTTGCCCAGTTTGGGTTGCGCGAAAACGACGTGCGGGCCCTGATGCGGCACCACATGAAGGAATCGTCGTTTCGCATGTGGCGCAAGCGCGTCACGGGTCGCAAAACCAAGCACTTAAGTCTGAGGGAGTTCGACCGCGGACGCTTCAAGAGCGCCAACCAGCGGTTTAGCTGAACCGTCGGCCGGGCGCGACGTGGGTTTCGAGGATTCGGGCCTTTTCGGCGCGGACCTCGGGGCGTTTTTTGGCGCCATACAGGCGAACCCGGGCCTCGCTGAGGGCTTTTTTGAGGTCGACGAGGGGCTCGGGGTAGTCGGTTCCGCGCACGAAGCCAAAGGCGACCCCGTCAAGCTCGGTGAGGGCCCAGGGCGCGGCCCGAAAGGGCATGGGCAGCACCGCCAGTTCGGGAATCCACTGGGCCAAAAACGCTCCCTGAGGGTCCTGTTCCTCGGCCTGCTTGACCGGGTTGTAGATGCGCACGGTGTTGACGCCCGTGACGGCGGCCTGCATTTGAAGCTGCGGGTAGTGAATTCCGGGCTCGAAATCCAAGAACTGCTGGGCGAGGTGCGCGCTCAGGTCCTTCCAGTGCAGGTTGAGGACGTGGCAACCGTAGCTCACGAGCATGGCGCGCATCCGAAAGTTGAGGTAGCCGGTCGCGTTGAGGCTCCGCATGCAGGCGTCCACCATGGGCACCCCGGTGTTCCCCGTTTTCCAGGCTTCGATGTGGGCGGAATTTGGGCTAAACTCCTGGCGGTCGTAGCCGCGGTTGACGTGCTCAAACTCCATGCGGCACTCGGATTCAAACTTCTGGATGAAGTGCTCGCGCCAGCGCAGCCGGCTGGCAAAGGCCCGGGCGTCGCGCGCGGGCAGGATTTGGGCGCCCTGGGTGGTGGAAAGCGCGCGGACCACCTGCTTGAGGCTCAGATTGCCCCACGCCAGGTACGGAGAAAGCCGGCTGCAGTGGGTGCGTGCGCCCTCGGGCTTGGAAATGTGCGCCATGTATCCGCGCCCCCGGCCGCCCTCCAAAAAACTCCGCAGGTAGCGATGCCCCCAGGTCGGCCCGCCCGTTTGGGCGACGCCCGCTTCGCGTTCGGGGCGCGGAACCTCCCGCTGTGCGGCCCACTCCGTCCATTCGGCGGTAGGGATCCAAGCGGTTCCTCGCGACCACTCGGGCTCGGCCAGCGGCTCGCGGAACATCACCTCGTTCCAGTGCGCGTTCCAATCGGTCCTTCGCCGCAGGCCGCGCCGCACCGAACCGTAGGGCGACTCGACCCATGAAATTCCTTGTTCCGCGCACCATTGCTTTACCTGGCGGTCGCGCGCAAACGAAACTTCGATGCCCACCTCTTCGTGGCTAAATATGCGCCCGAGGGGAAGGTCCGCCGCGGCGCGAAGCGCTTCAAACGCTTCAATCGCCTCGGACTTCACGTAAAAAACGGGGAACGGAACCCGATGGGGCCCGAGTTCCGGGCGGTTCGCGGCCAAATCTTCGAAGGATTCCGCCTCAAAGCGCGCATGCCGTGGCGAATACACCGGTTGGGACCACAGCGAAGGCTCGTGAAGCAAAATTCCCACGACCGGCTCGCCCAAGGCGACGGCCTGCGCCATCGGGGCATGGTCGCTCCAGCGCAGGTCGCGCTTCAACCATACCACGTTCAGCTTGAGGCTCATGAAGTACGAACAAAAACCCAGCGGGTTTCGTTCGAATCCGCGGGCCGAAAACGGTAGCCCTCGGCGCGAAAGGTTTTGGCCACCTCGGGGTCGTCGCTCGGGTGGTTCGCCAGAAAGCGGGCCATGGCCCCGCGGGCCTGCTTGCTAAGGGCTGAAACGGAGCGCGTTCGGCCGTTCACCGTCTGCAAAAAGACGCAGTCAATCCACGTAAAGCGGGCGGAATCAATTACTTCAGCGTATTCGTCGCTGGCGCAGTTGACCACGGGTGCACCCGCCGCGTCGGCTTCGAGCCAGTCGCTTACCCGCGTCTTCCAGTGCGCAACCAGGCGCTGTCCGTCCAGGCTTTGTCCGACGTCCAGCCGGTAGGGGAGCACTCCGTCGCTCGGACGCAGGATTCCGTAGAGTCCCGACAGGATGCGCAGCCGTTCTTCGGCGCGTTCCGGCTGGGTCCAGGTCTTCGGGAGCAGCCGTCCAAAGGCCTCCCCGGTGAACGTCCAGGCCGCCTTGGTGCCGGATTTTTGCGCGTCCCAAGCGTTCCAGTTGGCATGGGCTTGGCTGGCGATTTGGGGGCTGCAGCCGTACCATTCGGCCCAGTCAACCCCCATTTGGCGCACGCGCTGGGCCAGCAATTCCGCCTCGCGGAGCATGGGCGCGGACCCCTGGGCCGCCGGGGCCGCCGCAGGATTCATGGTTTTGGAGGGAGCAAGTAGAATTTTCACGGTTCGGGATGGGGTACGAAATCGCCGCCAATCCTAGCAACGTTCAAGCGTTTTTAAATGTTTACTATGCGGAGTCTTTGGCTAACCCCCTGGTTTGGAGAGGGACGCCCAGCGGACGACGGCTGCCGCCGCAGGGAGTGCGGCTCCGCTCACCGAAACATGACCCAAACGGCCGCCAAAAGCAGCCCAAAACTGATCAGATGCTTCGTCTGAAGCGGTTCGTTGAGGACCAACGTGGCAAAAACGGCAAAAACCACGAGCGTGATCACCTCTTGAATGATCTTAAGCTGGTAGCCACTCAGGCCGTCGGCGTACCCCAACCGGTTGGCCGGAACCATCAGCAAGTACTCAAAAAGAGCGATGAACCAGCTCACGGCAATGGCCTTCCACAGCGGCCAGCCCTGGTTCTTGAGGTGGTAGTACCAGGCAAATGTCATAAACACGTTGCTGGCCGTCAGAAGGAGAATCGTGCGAAACATTGGGGCAAATTTGCGTTATACCTTGCAGTATGCGACATATTATTACGATCATCCTTGGGCTGGCTGCGGGAGTGGCTGGCGCACAGAAACTTCCGCCAACCATTGAACTGGGTGCGAGCCTTCCGCTCCCTGAACTCGAGATGGCCGACGCCACCCGAGAAGACGACGCCGGCAAAACCCTAGCTTCCTTGGCCACGGAGCGCGGACTGCTCGTCGTGTTCACGAGCAACACGTGCCCCTTTGTCGTGGGCAACGGCCCCAAGTCCGAAGGATGGGAAGGCCGCTACCGCGACCTGTCGGCCTTCGCCCGGAAGCTCAACGTGGGCATCGTGTACGTCAACTCGAACGAGGCCAAGCGCAACGCCGGAGAATCCCTTGAGGAGATGCGGGTCCGTGCCAAGACCTACAAGTACCAGGCGCCCTACCTTCTCGACGAGGGCCACAAACTGGCCGACGCCTTTGGTGCCCGTACCACGCCCCACGTCTTTTTGTTTGACGCCACGCAGTCGTTGGTGTACCTCGGCGCGATCGACGACAACGTGGATTCCGCCAAAAAAGTCAAAAAAACATGGCTTAAAGACGCCCTGACGGCGACGGCGGCCAAGCAGCCCGTTAAGGTTCCGCAGACGAAAAACCTCGGCTGCAGCATCAAGCGCATTCAGTAATCCGTGCAGGCTGAGGTACTTGCGATCGGAACCGAGCTGCTGCTCGGCCAAACGGTCGACACCAATTCGGCCTGGATGGGCGAGCGGCTTGCGGAGCTGGGCGTGACGCTCCGCCGCAAAACCGCGGTAGCCGACCGTCCTGAAGACGTGCGCGCGGCCCTGGACGCCGTCCATCCCGACACGCGTTGGGTGCTGATTACCGGCGGATTGGGTCCGACCAAGGACGACCTTACCAAAAACGTACTCAACGACTACTTCGGCGGAACCCTGGTGTTCCACCCCGAAGTCTACGCCCACATCGAGGCCCTATTTGCCCGTATGGGGCGGGTGCCGGGTCCGCTCAACCGCGGACAAGCCGAGCTGCCCGACGTCTGCGAGCCCCTGCACAACGCCAAGGGTACCGCTCCCGGAATGCTGTTTGTCCGTAACGGGGTGCGCTACGTCAGCATGCCGGGGGTGCCCTACGAAATGAAGCACCTGATGGAAGCCCACGTGCTTCCGCGCCTCAAGGCCGAGTCAGAGACCCACATTGCGCACCGGTTCTTCATGATTCAGGGCATTCCCGAATCTGAGTTGGCTACCCGAATCGCCGAATGGGAATCGGGCCTCCCCGAGGGCTTGAGTCTGGCCTACCTGCCTTCGCCGGGCATCGTTAAGCTTCGCGTCACCGCCCGAACGGGAACCGCGGCTCAGGCCGAAGCCCTGCTCGAACCCGCCGCCGCGGGCCTTCGCGCCGTGCTCGGTAGCGACATCTATTCAGAAGACTGGAAGACCATTGAAGAGGTGGTCGGGGGACTCCTCGCCGCCGCGGGCCAAACCGTGGCGACCGCCGAGAGCTGCACGGGCGGGTCGGTCGCGGCCCAACTCACGCGCATTCCCGGGTCGTCGCGATACGTGCTGGGCGGCGTCGTGGCCTACCGCAACGACGTAAAGGTTCGTCTGCTTGGCGTCAACGAAGCGGACCTCTTGCTGCACGGCGCGGTAAGCGAACCGGTGGTGCGGGCCATGGCGCGCGGCGTGCGCAAGCGCTTGGGTGCGGATTGGGGCCTGGCCAGCAGCGGCGTTGCGGGTCCCGACGGCGGTTCGGCAGAAAAGCCCGTGGGAACGGTGTGGTTGGCGGTCAGCGGACCCGGCGTGGAGTGGGCCGCTCGGTTCCAGATGGGCGACCACCGCGAGCGCACCGTGCGCAAATCCGTTTTGGAAGTTTTGAATCGGCTGCGCGGATTTTTAGCCTCGCAGGCTGCGAAGTATTAAGAAATTCGCAGTACATTTGCACTCCCGTTGCGAAACGGAGAAAAAGATTAACACCGCGCGATTATGTCACGAGTTTGCGAGATTACCGGTAAGAAGGCTATGGTGGGCAACCATGTGTCGTTCTCGAACAAGAAAAACAAGCGCACGTTTGACGTGAACTTGATGCGTAAAAAGTTTTACGTAGCTGCTGAAGATAAGTGGGTTACCCTGCGCATTTCGGCCGCCGCTCTGAAGACGATCAACAAGAAGGGCATCGAGGCCGTGTTGGCTGAAGCTCGCGCTAACGGCAACGTTGCACTTTAATTTTTAAGGAATCATGGCAAAAAAAGGCAATCGCGTTCAGGTGATCCTCGAGTGCACCGAGCACAAAGAGTCGGGTATGGCGGGCACGTCGCGCTACATCACGACCAAGAATAAGAAGAACACGCCCGACCGCATGGAGATTAAGAAATTCAATCCCGTGCTCAAGCGTATGACCGTTCACAAAGAAATTAAGTAAGCACCATGGCAAAGAAAGTAGTTGCAACCCTGAAAAAGGCCGGTGGCGTAACCTATGCTAAGGCAATCAAAATGGTCAAGACCGACCGAGGCGGTTACGCTTTTGAAGAAAAAGTAATGGTAAAAGACGAAGTGGCAAACTTCTTCAAAGCCTAAGTCATTCCGACCCCAACGTACTGAACCGCTCCCCGAGCGGTTTTTTTATACCTTAATCCTTCGTAATGGCATTATTTGGACTTGGAAAAACCAAGGAAGTTCTCTTCGGGGGACTGAGCAAACTCTTTGGCGGGTCGTCGACGGTGGACGCTACCACGCTGGACGCCCTGGAGGAAGCATTGATCTCAGCCGACGTCGGGGTGGAAACGGCCGTGCGCTTGGTGGAGGCGGTCGAGGCCCGAGTAGCCCGCGACAAGTATGTGGGCGAAGAGGAGCTCAAGGCGCTCATTCGTACCGAGTTAGCTGACCAGTTTTCTGCTTGGGCCGAGGTCAAGCCCATCGAAGTGCCGCAAGGCCAGCCCCGAGTGATTCTCGTCGTAGGGGTCAACGGGGTGGGCAAGACTACGTCGGTAGGCAAGCTCGCCCACAGGTTTCGCCAGCAAGGGAAGCAGGTGGTCCTGGGCGCCGCCGACACGTTTCGGGCCGCCGCGGTCGACCAGCTGCGCATCTGGGCCGATCGCTCAGGCGCAACCTTTATTGAGAAGGGTATGAACACCGACCCGGCGGCAGTAGCCTACGCGGCCGCAGAGGCCGGAGCCCGAAACGGCGGAGGCGTCGTGCTGGTAGACACGGCCGGCCGCCTTCACAACAAAGTCAACCTCATGAACGAGCTCGGCAAAATCCGCCGGGTTATGGACAAAATTGTACCGGGATCCCCCCACGAGACGTGGCTGGTCCTCGACGCTTCTACGGGGCAAAACGCGGTCAATCAAGCGGTGGAGTTTTCAAAGGTCACTCCTTTGACCGGACTGGTCCTGACTAAGATGGACGGAACGGCCCGCGGCGGAGTGGTGCTGGCGATTGCCGAAAAGCTCCGAGTGCCCGTGCGCTACATCGGCGTGGGCGAGGGGGTTGGCGACCTTCAGGAGTTCGAGGCCAAAGAATTTTTAAACGCACTACTCAGCTAGCCTGATGAAGACGAAAGAAGAAATCACCGCCAACTGGCTGCCCCGCTACACTGGTGTGAAGACCAAAGACATGTCGGAGTACATTCTTCTGACCAACTTCAACGAGTACCTGCACCGCTTTGTGGCCATGACCGGTGGGCACATCGTAGACGCTACCCGCAGTATGCCGTCGGCCCAGGGTCAAGGGATTACCATGATCAATTTTGGTATGGGCAGCCCTAATGCTGCGACAATCAGCGATTTGCTGAGCATCGTGCAGCCCAAGGCCATTCTCTTTTTGGGAAAGTGTGGCGGACTCAAGCAGCGTACCAAAGTCGGCGACTTTATTCTGCCGATTGGGGCGATTCGCGGAGAAGGTGCATCGGACTCGTACTTTCCGCCGGAGGTTCCGTCGCTTCCCGCATTTATGCTGCAGCGCGCCACTTCGCACATTATACGCAACCGCAACCACGACTACTGGACCGGAACCGTGTACACCACCAACCGTCGCGTGTGGGAACACGACGAGAAGTTCAAAGAGTACCTGCGTATGACTCGCGCCATGGCCATTGACATGGAAACGGCTACGTTGTTCTCTGCCGGCTTTCACAATCGCCTGCATTTAGGCGCTTTGCTATTGGTTTCGGACCAGCCCATGACGCCCGAGGGCGTGAAGACCAGCGAGAGCGACGCTAAGGTCTCAAGTGATTATGTGGGCGCCCACATCAGCATTGGTATTGAGACCCTCGAAGAGATTAAAAATCAAGGTCTTTCAGTTAGACACCTCAAGTTTTAAGTTAATCACATGCGCACCAAGTCCGCGGCGAAAAACCGCATCAACGTCATTACCCTGGGCTGTTCCAAAAACGTGTACGACAGCGAGGTTCTCATGGGCCAGCTCAAGGCGGCCGGCAAAGACGTCGTGCACGAGGAAGAGGGCCGAATTGTCGTCATCAACACGTGCGGATTCATCGAAAACGCCAAAGAGGAGTCGATCAATACCATCCTCGAGGCCGTCGAAGCCAAAGAGGCCGGATTACTCGATAAGGTCTTTGTCACTGGATGCCTCAGCGAACGCTACAAGCCGGACTTGGAGCGTGAGATTCCGAACGTTGACCAGTACTTCGGAACCCGCGACCTACCTCTGCTGCTAAAGGCCCTCGGAGCCGACTACAAAAAGGAGCTAGTCGGTGAGCGCCTTACCACAACACCCCAGCACTTCGCCTACCTCAAGATTTCAGAAGGTTGCGACCGGCCCTGCTCGTTTTGTGCGATTCCGCTCATGCGCGGCAAGCACCGTTCGACGCCCATAGAGGACCTCGTGACCGAGGCCCAAAAGCTGGCGGCGAAAGGCGTAGTGGAGCTGATCTTGATCGCTCAGGACCTAACATACTACGGCCTCGACATCTACGGGGAGCGCCGCCTGGCCGAGCTTGTGACGGCCCTGAGCGCGGTCGACGGAATCCAGTGGATTCGCCTGCACTACCTTTTTCCGACTGGCTTCCCCGAGGACGTGCTCGACGTCATTCGCGAGAATCCAAAGGTGTGCCGCTACATCGATATTCCGCTGCA
>SYCM01000107.1 GCA_005786915.1 Bacteroidota bacterium
GAATTCACCGTCAACGTGGCCCTCGTGCATCAGGGATCACCCGTGTTCGGCTTCGTCTATGCTCCGGTTTTGGGTTGGCTCTACGCGGGCGGTCCCGGCTACGGCGCCCGCAAGTCCATGGTCCGCATCGACTGGACCGAGTTGTGGGAGCAGGCCCAAGCGCTGCCGGCCCGCCTGCCCGAGCAAACCACCGTGGTGGCCAGCCGCTCCCACGCCACGCCCGAAACCGAACAGCTGATCGCCCGATGGGAGTCCCGCGTTGGCCCAATCGAGCGCGTGAGCATGGGCTCTTCGCTCAAAATTGGCCTGGTCGCCGAGGGCCGCGCCCATGCCTATCCGCGGGCCGCACCGACCATGGAATGGGACACCGCCGCGGGCCATGCCGTGCTCCGGGGAGCCGGGATGGAGCTTCGCGAACTCGTGCTCGGTCCCGAGGGATTTCGCGCCGGCGCCCCCCTTCGCTACAACAAAGAGAACTTGCTCAATCCGCCCTTCCTTGCCTGCGGCGCTCCGTATCTTTGCGGCGATGCGTGACCTCGGGCTCTTGCTGAAATTCCGGTTGGCCTTATCGGTTGTGGTGTCGGCCGTCGCGGGCTACCTGATTGCGGTTCCCCAGGTCGACGGACTCAAGCTGGCACTTCTTACCTTGGGCGGATTCGCCGTCGTCGGTTCGAGCAACGCCTTCAATCAGGTGTGGGAAGTCGCGCAAGACGGTCTCATGGGGCGCACGCAGAACCGGCCCCTTCCGGCCGGACGCATGACGCGACAGGTCGCCCTGATCTGGGCGGTGCTCTTCGGGGTACTAGGTATCGCTGCCTTGGCCTTCCTCAACATCAAAACGGCCGCCTTCGGCGCGCTGAGCCTTCTGATTTACGTCCTCGTGTACACGCCGCTTAAGGCCAAGTCGCCCTGGGCCGTGCTGGTAGGAGCGGTTCCCGGCGCCATTCCCTTTATGCTCGGCTGGGTAGCCGCCACCGGATCGTTTGGCCTTGAACCCGGCGTGCTGTTTGCCTACCAATTTGTGTGGCAGTTTCCCCACTTTTGGGCCATCGCGTGGCTTTCGTTCGACGACTACGCCAAAGCGGGGTACTACCTCCTCCCCAATCGGGCCAAAGACGCTTTGGCCACGCGCCTCACCGTGTTTTATACGTTTTGGATGATCCTCATCTCGCTCATGCCCGCCTGGGGACTGGCCGGCACCCTCAGCCTAGATCTTTGGGCGGGCGTAGCTACCGGGGTCCTCGGAATCGACGTACTCTACCACGCCCTGCGCCACGCAAGCACGCAGTCGGACGCCTCAGCGCGCGCCCTCATGTTCAGCACCATTCGCTACCTGCCCCTCGTGCAAACTATTTGGGTGGTCGATCGGTTCATCTAATACTTACTATGGAACTCACTCCCCAGCAAAAAGCGGCACGTCCGCTGCTCTACCTCGGACTCGCGAGCATCGCGATGTCCTTCGCCGGCCTGACCTCAGGCTACGTCGTGGCCCGTTCCGCCCTGGTGGCAAAGAGCGAATGGCAGACCATTGCCTTGCCCGCGTGGTTCTTTGCTAGCACGGCGATGGTTGCGCTTTCGAGTGCCCTGCTGTACCGCGCCCAACGCGTGCTCAAGTCGGGCACGGCTCCGGTCCGCGAGATGGGGATTGTCCTTTTACTCGGACTTCTCTTCGCAGCCTTCCAAGTGATGGGGTGGTCCGAGCTGACGAGCAAGAACATTTACTTTACCGGGGCGGGAAGCCGCCCAGAGGCCAGCTGGCTCTACGTGATCACCTGGTTCCACTGGATGCACGTTCTGGTGGGCAACATCGTACTTGCGGTGATGCTCGTTCGCACCCGCAGGGGCTACTACGTGGGCGCTAAGCAACTTCGATTTACCCTTGGCGCGCAATTTTGGCATTTCCTCGGATTTCTTTGGTTCTACCTCCTCGGGTTTTTGCTCATCCTGCGTTAATTTTGCGCGACTCCTAAACTGATAGATTACACTCGAAATGGCACAATCAGCTGCTACAGGCACATGGTCCGGAGGCAACGAGCCCATGAAGGCCGAGTACGGCAAATTGATGATGTGGTTCTTCCTCGTCTCAGACGCCCTCACCTTTACTGGATTCTTGACCGCCTACGGATTTATGCGCTTTGCCCATGAATCGACCTGGCCCATCGCCGAAGACGTCTTTACCCACTTCCCGGGCTTAGCTGGCGACCAGCCGCTGCTTTACGTGGCCTTGATGACCTTCATCTTGATTATGTCCTCGGTGACCATGGTGCTCGCCGTGAATGCCGGCCACGAGCGCAAGCAAGGCGCTGTCGCTTGGTGGATGATTGCCACCATCGTGGGCGGGCTCATATTCTTGGGCTCTCAGGCATGGGAATGGTACCACTTCATCGTCGGTGACAAGGGCGCCGTTGAACTCGTAGACGGTCGCGTGGTAAAGGTGGCCGACGCCAAGTCCGGCGAGGTCCTTTCGCTGAGCCAACTCGTTCACGGGGAGGCCGGACACGCCTCTAACCACGACGAAGCGTTTACGAGCGCCCAAGTGCGCGCGGCTTTTACCGCCAACGCCGACGTGGTGCTTCAATCTCCCGGCAAAGGGCACGCCCAGCTTTCGCGTGCGGAATCAGTGTCCGCCATCCAGTCGGCTGAGGTGGTGCAGGGCGCCAATATGACCCGCAACGAATACGGACAGACGCAGTTCGCCAACTTTTTCTTCTTCATCACCGGATTCCACGGTTTTCACGTGTTTTCGGGCGTAGTGCTCAACATCATTATCTTCTACAACACGCTCCTCGGGACTTACGAGCGCCGCAAAAGCTACCTTATGGTAGAAAAAGTGGGCTTGTACTGGCACTTTGTGGATCTTGTATGGGTCTTTGTATTCACCTTCTTCTACCTCGTTTAATCATGGCAGACGCACACGCTCCCGCAGGAACCCGTTGGATTTGGAATGTATTCTGGCTGCTGCTCGTCGTCACGGGCGTCGAGGTGGCTTTGGGTATCATCAAGCCTGAAGTGCTGCTTACCCCGGCTGCAGGCACTAGTATTCTCAACTTGATCTTCATCGGGCTCACCTTGGTGAAGGCGGGCTACATCGTCCAGTACTTCATGCACTTGAAGTACGAAACCCAGACGCTTCGCATGGCAATCTACCTTCCGGCGATCGTTTTGATCCCCTACTTGACGTTTATTCTTCTGTACGAAGGCGTTAAAGTCTACGGCTACTGAGCATGGCAGGTCCGGTCGCCAAAAGGCTCATCTTGGCGGCTTTGCTGCTTCTTCCGGTTTCCATGTACCTCGGCTCCCTGGTCATCAGCGGAGCCGTTAACTTTCGTACCCTTGAGGTTTTGGGCCCCGGCCCTAGTGCGGAGGGCCACGACCAGCGCGGATTTATTCTCACGCAGTCCAACGGACAGCCATGGACCGCCGACAGCATGCAGGGCAAGATTGCGGTCGTGAGCTTCTTTTTTTCAAGCTGTCCGACCGTGTGCCCCGCCATGAATTTTCACCTCAAGCAGGCGCACGACCGCATGTATGCGTTCAAAGACGTCGTGTTTGTGAGCTACTCCATCGATCCCGACACCGACACTCCCGAGGTGCTCGAAGCTTACAAGGAGCGTTTTGAGGTGGGCGGAAGCCCGAAGTGGAAGTTCATAACGGGCAACCGCGAGACCATTTACCGGCTGGCGCAGGCCTACTACTTAGCTGTTGCTAAGGATTCTGCGGCCGAGGGCGGTTTTTCCCATTCTCAGTCGGCCGTAATCGTGGACTGGAACGGCCAGCTTCGCAGCCGCGTGAACGACGACAACCAAATAGTGGGCGCCTACGACGTGGGCCAGCCCGTTCAAGTGGATGAACTTGTGGAGGACCTGCGCGTTTTGGTTAAAGAATACCGAAGCCAAAAAATGGGAAAATGAGCCAAGCAACGCATCCAAGAGACCGAGTTTTTGTGCCGCTCATCGTAGGACTTTCGGTGGTCGTTCCGATCGCCGTGGCGCTGCTTTTTTTGCTCCCTGAATCCTGGAAGATCCAATGGGGCAACGCCAACTTGCGGAGCCTCCCCTTTTTCCACGCCGTGCTCAACGGGGCCACTGCCGTCCTTTTGCTCGTGGGTTTTGGCATGATAAAAACCAAAAATGTGGCGGCCCACCGCTTGGCCAACCTTACGGCGTTTACGCTTTCGGCGGTGTTTTTGGTGAGCTACGTCGTGAGCCATCTGTCCAACCCCGACGCCAAGTTTGGCGGGGAGGGCTGGATTCGTCCGGTGTATTTTTTCATTTTGATCAGCCACATCGTCTTAAGTGTTCCGGTGCTGCCGATGGCGATGTTCAGCATTTACCGCGCATTGAACAACCAGATTGCCGCCCACAAGCGCTGGGTGAAGTGGACCTTTCCCATTTGGCTTTACGTGGCGATCACCGGAGTCTTGGTGTACGTCTTCATGGCCCCGTATTATCCCCATTAATGCGCCGTACGTCGTTGCTTCTTTTCGGGCTCGGACTTCACGCGAGCACCTGGGCTCAGTGCGCGATGTGCAAGGCGACCGCAGAGTCGGGCCAGGCGGCAGGATCGGCTGAAGCGGTGGGCCTCAACGCCGGAATTTTGTACCTCATGGCGATTCCGTATGTGCTGATGGCGGTCGTGGCAATTGTATGGTACCGAAGCCACAAAAAACGCGCAGCCGACCTTTAGGGTTATTTTTGCACGGTAATTGCACCCAAAGAGGCATGCACCATTTCTACCCTGTTCGCACCGCGTTGGTGCTCATGGTCTTTGGCTTCTCTGCCCAAGCCCAAACGGAGTACCTGTCCCTTAGCCTAAACGAATGCGTCGACAAGGCGTTGGACTACCAGTTCAGCGTTCGTCAGGCGACGAACAACGTGCAGTCGGCGAAGTCGGATCGCCTTGCGTCGGCCGGCGGACTGATGCCGAGCCTCAATGCGGGCGCCGGGAACTTCTACAACAGCGGACTTACCATTGACCCCGTAACCAACGAGGTCAACCGAAGCGGCCTCTCGACGGCGAGTGGCTCCCTTTCGGCGCAGTGGACCTTGTTTGATGGATTTCAGACGTGGAATGCGTACCGGCAGTCGCAGGTCCAGGTAGCGTTGGCCGAAGCCCAGCGCGACGAAGCCCGCAATTCCGTGGCGCTTAATACCGCATCGCAGTTTTTGGCCGTGCTGCTGGCCGACGAGGCGGTCCGCATTGCCGAAGAACAAGAGGCCGCCACCGCCAAGCAAAAGGACCGAAGCCAAAAGCTTTTAAATGCTGGAGCCATTGCCTCGAACCAGTATTTGTCGGTGGAGGCCCAATGGATGGCCGACATTCAGCGCAGCGTGGCCGCCCGGAATCAGTATTCCTTAGCCCTGCTGGCGCTCAAGCAGCTCATGGGTCTTTCGGTGGCGACGGACCTCAACCTGGTACGTCCGCAAAATTTGCCCAAGGGACCTTCGCCGGTACTGGCGTTGGCCCCTGATGCGATCTACCAAGCTTCGGTGGAAAAGCAGCCCTTGGTTCGGGCCGCCGCCCACCAGCTCATGGCCAGCCACTACGCGGTGAAACGGGCTCAGGGCGCAAGGGTTCCCAGCCTCTCGCTTTCGGGTCAACTCTCGACCAGTTATTCAGACCGTGCGCGCCGACTCGACGGGTTTACGACCGACATCCTTCCGGTAGGGTATTGGATGAATGGAGCGGATCCAATCACGGTATATTCCGTTATTCAAACGCCCAAGTTTGCTGACATCAGCCTGAGAGACCAAATCAACGATAACGTTCGGCAGTTTGTGGGCGTCAACCTCTCGGTTCCCTTGTTTAATGGGTTCCGCATCGAAAACGGCGTGCGCCGGGCCCAAATTGCCCAGGCCAATGCCGAGCTTCAGGTTCAGCAGCAGCGCGACACCTACCGCCAAAGCGTCGAGCGCGCTCATGCCGATGCGGTTGCGGCCTGGTCCCAGTACGACGCGTCGGTGGCGGCAGAACAGTCGGCCGAGCGGGCGCTGCGCGACGCCACGGTCCGCTATGAGGCGGGCGGCATCAGCGTCTACGAGTTTGTTTCGCTTAAAAATGCCTACTTGGCCGCGGCTTCGAACCGAGTCCGCGCCCTGTACGACAGCCAGTTTAAAAATTACGTGGTTGAATTTTATCTAAATAACCCGCTTGCGTTATGAGTACTAAGAAATTTTGGTGGATCGGTGGAGCCGTAGCCGTGCTCCTCGTCGTGGGTGTGGTCGGTAAAAAGCAAGGCTGGTGGGGTCAGGCATCGGACGAAATTGAGGTCGAGCTCGCCAAGGTCGAGCGCCGTAGCATCGTAGAAACGGTCAGCGCGTCTGGACGCATTCAGCCGGCGGTTGAGGTGAAAATTTCGCCCGAGGTCAGCGGGGAAATCATCGAACTTCGGGTGGTTGAAGGCCAGTTTGTTCGTCGCGGAACCCTTCTGGCACGCATTAATCCAGACCTCTACCAATCTGCGGTTGGTCGAACCGAAGCCCTCGTCAACCAGTCCAAGTCGGGCCTTCTTCAGGCTCGCGCGCAATTTGTCGAGGTAAAGGCAGCGTTTGCACGCAGCAAGGGCTTGTTTGATCAAAACGTGCTTTCTAAAGCCGAGTGGGAGGCCGCCCAGCGCGCCTACGAAGTGGCCGAACTTGCCGTGAAGTCGGCTGAATTTCAGGTTAAGTCCGCCGAGAATTCGCTCAAAGAATCGCGCGACAACCTGAAGCGCACGACCCTGTTTGCCCCCATGGACGGGACGGTTACTGGCCTTAACGTCGAGCTCGGCGAGCGCGTCGTGGGTACCGCCCAAATGGCCGGAACTGAGCTGATGCGCATTTCGGACTTGAGCCGAATGGAAGTCGTGGTCGACGTGAATGAAAACGACATCGTGCGCATTCACGTAGGCGATTCGGCCGACGTCAAAGTCGATGCGTTTTTGGGCCACAGCTTCAAGGCGGTGGTGACGGAGGTCCGCAATGCGGCCAACGTGAATGCCGCTGCGGGCGTCAATCAGGTGACGAACTTCAAGGTGACGCTGTCGGTAGTTCCCGAGAGTTATGCTACGCTCACGGCGGAATACGGCGCGCAGCCTCTCCGCAGCGGCATGACAGCGACCGTCGAAGTGCGCACCAAGCGTGCCGATCGCGCGCTGGCGGTTCCGGTCGAGGCGGTGGCCTTGCGCGGCGACAGCGCCAGCAGCGACCTCCGCGAGGTAGTGTTTGTCGTCAACGGAAGTAACGTGCGTCAGGTATCCGTCAAGACCGGCATCCAGGACGAGCAATTCATTCACGTCGTTTCGGGGCTCAAGGAGGGTGAGGAAATCGTCCGTGGCCCATTCGACGCGGTATCGCGCAGCCTCGAAGACGGCAAGGCCGTGACCCGCGCTAAGAATGAGTGATGCCCCGCATTCTGCTCCTTGAGACGTCGTCTCGCTGCTGCAGTGTGGCGCTGGCGTGCGGCGGAGAAGTGACCGTCGCTCGTTCGGTGGTCGATCCGCAAGGTTACCGGCACGCCGAACTGCTGCACCCCATGATTTCGGACGTGCTGAAGGAGGGTGGAATCGCCGTGCGCGACCTCAATGTTCTGGGCGTGGCCCATGGCCCCGGTTCTTACACGGGTTTGCGCATTGGGTTGGCGGCGGCCAAAGGGCTTGCGTTGCCTTGGGCGTTGCCGTGCTACGGCGTGAGCTCTCTCGAACTGCTCGCCGAAGCCGTGCGCGAGGCCCATCCACAGTCTGATCTACCCATCTGGGCCGCCATGGACGCCCGTAGAATGGAGGTTTATGAAGCGTTCTTTAAGCCGGACCTCCTGCGGACGAGCGCAGACCAGCCCCGCATCGCCGAGGAAAACTGGGGACAGCGACCCCCCGCATTGGGAGCGGGCGACGGCGTCGATAAAGTGCGCTCCCTGTGGCCCGGCCTGGTAGACAGCGGCATTCGCTACGCCGAAGCGCGGCATGCGCTGGGGCCTGTACTGCGCCGTATGGCCGAAGCAGCCCCCGAGGACTTATCCACTTGGGAGCCCCGCTACCTCAAGGTATTCGGGCAAGTTCTTTAACCGCTTTGTAACGCGGGCAGGTGATCCAGTGGTCGTTGATGAGGCCGGTTGCTTGCATGTGCGCGTAAAGGGTCGTGGAGCCGACAAACTTGAATCCAGCAGATTTGAGGCGGGCAGAGAGTTCGTCCGACTCGGGCGTAGTGGCCGGCCAGCTGTCCTGGCGCCTACCGTCGAGTGGGGTTCCGCCAACCCAGTCCCAGAGGTAGTCGGCGAAACCCTTGCCGTGGTGCTCCCGAAACTCGAGCAAGCAGCGCGCGTTGTGAAGCGCGGCGTCGTACTTCAGTCGGTTGCGAATCACGGCGGGATTCGCGAGAAAGGTTGCCCGATCCGAATCTGTAGACCGCATCAGGGCCTCAGCATCAAATCCTTTAAGCTGCGCCCGCAAGGCTTCGCGCTTATACAGAACGGTTCGCCACGAGAGCCCGGCTTGAAACGTTTCGAGCACCAGGTGCTCAAACATGGCGGCGTCGTCGTACACGGGGACGCCCCATTCTCCGTCGTGGTAGGCTTCCATCAGGGCGTCGCCTGCGCACCACGAACATTTTTGAATCTCAGCAGAAGGGGTTAGGTCCACGGTTGAACTCGGTTTCGGTTAATGCAACAAACCTACATGCGTCCTGCGTGCAGAGCTGGGCATAAACGTTTGTTTCGTGCTCCATGGGCCCCCAAAACGGGGAGGAGGGAAGGGATCGCGCCCCCAGCACCAGCCGGGGCCGAAGGAGCCAGCACTCGGCCTCCTCCTGCGCGAGGCGATCCAGGGCAATCCACGAAACGTGCCGGGCGGGATCGGCTGCGGCACGGTCCAAGCCCGATTGAATCAGCTTTTTGGACCATTCAACCCAATGGGGCGAGGACCGAAGTTGCCCGAGTATAAGGGCTGATTCGGCCAGACTCCGCAGCGCATTGGGCAGGACGTCGTCGTCCCAGGTGAGGGTGTCGGTAAACGCACCGTCGCGCAGGCCTTGGGGCGCAAAGTGGAGTTGGTCCCCCCGTTCAAAACGGCTGCGAACGGCTTCAAGCCATACGATAGCCTGATCTAACCAGTCAGGGTCCAGCAGCACTTGGCCGCAGCGCAGGGCCATATGGATGCTGTATGCCATGCCGTCGAGAAAGGCGGGGCCTCGAGTGCGCCCGTCGGGGTAATGCACTTGGACCTGACCGTCGGCAAAGGCACGCCGATGGGCCTCGGCGAGTTCGCGGAGCAGGCTTCGCCGCCTCGTAGATCCGGTGCGCAGGACCGCGTCGGCAAAGGCAGAGACCGCCAGGGCGTTCCAGGAAAGGACGCACTTCGGGTCGCGAACGGGCAGCGGGCGGGCGAGGGCTGCGGTCCGGAGCGAAGAAAACCGCGCGAGTTCCCGGGGATTGGGGTTGCCTGCAGGCCCGGCGGCGAGCACCCAGGCCCCCTCGTGCTGGCGGCTTTCCCGCTCCAGCAGGGCCAGCCACGGCGGGGCGTCGGGACCAAGTACATCGCGAAGCTCCGGCTCGGTCCAGGTGTAGGAGCGGCCTTCGCCTTCGGGGTGGTCCGCGTCCAGTCCAGCTGCAAACAATCGGTCGCTGCGGAGCAGGTCCCTCTCCAGGAACGTGAGCGTTTCTTCAAGGGCGACTAGGGACTCTGCGCTTCCAACTTCCGCGCAAAGGCTGGCGAATTGCGCGCTGTCGTACAGCATTTTTTCAAAGTGTGGAACCACCCAAGCCCCGTCGGTACTGTAGCGAAAGAGCCCGCCCCGCCCAAGGTCGTAGGTGCCCGAGCGAATTAGGGTTTCCAGCGTGCGTTCCACCTGGGCCAGTGCTTCAGGCCATGTGGTGCGCAGTCCGAGCAGGCGCAGGGACGACCACGTGCTCGGGAGGGGAAATTTGGGAGCGCCGCGAAACCCGCCCCAATGGATGTCCCAGCTTTGGCGCAGGGCCGGTTGGAGCTCGCTTCCGTCCCAACTTGGGACCGGCGGTACCGGAGCATTGAGGGCTTCAGCTACCTGTTCGGCGTAGTCGAGGGCCTGCAGGCCGTGGGTGCGGCGCACCCGGTCCAGTTCCTCAAGGGCCCCGAGAAATCGGTCTTTGGGAAGGTAGGTGGCGATCCAAACGGGACGCCCGTCCGGGAGGCATATGGCGTTGAGGGGCCATCCGCCCTGACCGGTCATGGCCAACGAGGCCGCCATATAGGAGTGATCGAGGTCTGGACGCTCCTCGCGGTCCACTTTGATGCTGACCCAGCGCTCGTTCAGGCGGTCGGCCACTTCGGGGTCGTCAAAAACTTCGTGCGCCATCACGTGGCACCAATGGCAAGTGGAGTAGCCGATCGAGACCAGCAGCCACTTTCCTTCTGCAGCGGCGCGTTCGAGCACCTCGGCGTTCCACTCCTGCCAGTGCACGGGTTGGTCGGCGTGCTGCTGCAGGTATAAACTCGATGCGGACTGTAATTGATTCACCACCCGCTAAGGTAGACGTTCGCGGCAAGGGTCATCTTAACTTCTCGGTAACATAGGCGGCCGAAGCGCAAGGTTACCTTTGCGACCATGGATCCGTACTTTCTGCTCGTCATTCTGCTCATGTCGTTGGCCACCTTGGACCTTATTGTGGGTGTGGCAAACGACGCCATCAACTTTTTGAATTCGGCCTTAGGTACCCGTGCGGGAAGCATGCGCGTGATCTTGGCTGTCGCCAGCTTTGGGGTGGTGCTGGGCACCTTGTTTTCCAGCGGAATGATGGAAGTTGCCCGCAACGGTGTTTTTGACCCGTCCTATTTTTCCTTTCACAGCCTCCTTTTCATTTTTGTGGCAGTTATGCTCACCGACGTCATTCTATTGGACGTCTACAACTCCTTTGGCATTCCGACCTCGACGACCGTTTCGCTCGTCTTTGAACTGTTTGGCGCGGGCACGGCGATTGGCTTTCTCACCGCCTTGGATCGGGGCATGAATCCGTTTCAGTTTTCGGAGTACCTCAACCTCGACAGTACGGTCCGCATCATCAACGGCATCTTCTCGTCGGTGGGAATCGCGTTCGTCACGGGGCTTGTGGTGCAGTGGCTGGCGCGCTTGGTCTTTACCTACCGCCTCGAGAAGACCCTCAAGTACTTCGGGGGCGTGTTCAGCGGACTCTCGGCAACGTTTATTCTTAATTACCTGATATTTAAGGGTCTAAAAGGCAGCGTGCTCGTGAATGCCGGGTTAGGTATTTGGCTTGAGGGCCACCAAAACCTACTTCTGGGGGTATTTTTTATCGGGTTTTCGCTGCTAGCTCAAATTGCGGTGTATCGCGGATTGAATCCGTTGAGGTACGTGGTGCTCTTCGGCACGTTTTCGCTGGCCATGGCCTTTGCCGGCAACGATTTGGTCAACTTTATTGGTCCGGCCTTGGCCGCCTTCCAGGCCTACCAAGTCTACGCGACGAGCGGAATGGATCCGCACCTCCTGATGATGGATTCAATGGACGAAGAGGTCACCACGCCCTTCAGTATTTTGTTGGCTGCAGGAGCGGTCATGATTGTGACGCTGTGGACTAACGCCAAAGCGCGAAAGGTGAGCGAAACCGAAATCAACCTGGCACGTCAGGGCGAAGGAACCGAGAAATTCAAGCCCAATGCGGTCAGCCGCGGCATCACTTCGTCGACTTTGGCCATTTCTCGGGTGTTCGCGCGCTTTACGGGCTCGGGCGTCCGTTCTTGGACCGACGCGCGCTTCACCCAGCCCGAGGACGCGAGCGATCCGCGCACCCAACCCGCCTTCGACTACGTGCGGGGCAGCGTCAACCTCCTGCTGGCGTCGACCTTGATTGCCTACGCCACGAGCCTGGGGCTTCCGTTGAGCACCACGTTTGTGGTGTTTATGGTGGGTATGGGTACTTCACTTGCCGACCGGGCCTGGGGCCAAGAATCCGCCGTCTACCGAGTGGCCGGCGTCGTCAACGTCATCGGAAGTTGGCTGCTCACCGCGGTCATTGCCTTCACCGCCTCGGCGCTTTTTGCCGCGTTTTTGTTCTACGGCGAGTTCATTGCTGCGCTGATTTTGACCGTATTCGCCCTCGGACTCATTGTGCGGAGCCACATGGGCTTTGCCGACCAAATGAAGGCCGAGAACCTCGTAGAAGACGTGATTGAAAAGCTGGCCAATGCTGAAGAACCGATGAGCAGCAGCCGCGTGCTGATGGGTTCGGACCTCGACCGCACCGCCCACATCGTCATCATGTCGGCGGAGGCCCTCGCGAACAACCAAAAGCGCACTACCCGACGCCTGCTCAAGGAAGTGGAGCTGCTGAACAAGCGCCACGAGAAGCTCGAATTGCGAATGATCCGCATTATTCGCGAGTTTAAAGGCGACAAGTCGGATTCGTTTCGGGCGCACTTGCTGGCCTTTGACTACGTCTGCGACATGACCGAGAGCGCACGCGCCATGGTCGAAGCTGAACACAACTACCTCGCCAATTTGCACGCGCGGCCGCACGGGGCCTTTTTGCTGGCCTACGCCGAGGTCATCGCCTTGTTCACCGCGTACTCGGGGCGCATCGTTCGGGCCCTCGAAACGGGCACGAGCGAGTCCAACAGCGACCTGTTGGCTGCCAAGCGCCGCATTGTCACCGACATTCAGCGCATTCTGGACCGCGAACTTCGAAGCTACCGCAACGGCGAGATTTCGACCCGACAGTCGCACCTGCAAACCAAGCTGCTGATGGAGCTTCGCGACATTAGCGCATTGATGCACCGAGTGCACCAGCTGTACGTCGCCTAACTAGTGCCCAATGAAAAAAGGCGCCCTCGGGCGCCTTTTTTTACAGGTCGTCGCACCGGACTAACCCCGCACTTCTTCGGCGTAGTGCAGGAAGAAGCGGGGGATGGTGCGAATCCCTTGGAAGTAGTTGTCCAGTCCGTAGTGCTCGTTGGGCGAGTGGATGGCGTCGCTGTCGAGGCCAAAGCCCATCAAAATCGACTTAACTCCCAGTTCCCGCTCGAAGAGGGCGACAATGGGAATGGACCCGCCGTCGCGCGTAGGCACCGGCTCGCGACCGTAGGTTTCGGCCATTGCCTTGTGTGCGGCGCGGTAGCCCGCATGGTCGGTCGGGCACACGTACGCGTGGCCGCCGTGGTGCGGGCGCACCTCGACCTTGACGCTCGCCGGGGCGATGCGGGTGAAGTGATGGGCAAACAGCTCCGTGATTTCGTCGGGATCCTGGTCCGGAACCAAGCGCATCGAAATCTTGGCGTAGGCCTTTGAGGCAATGACGGTTTTGGCGCCTTCGCCGGTGTATCCGCCCCAGATGCCGTTGACGTCGAGCGTCGGCCGAATGCCGGTGCGCTCGATGGTGGTGTATCCCGTTTCGCCGTGGACGTCGCTGAGGTCCAAGGCTGCCTTGTACTCTTCGAGCTGGAACGGGGCCTTATTCAAGTCGGCGCGCTGGGCGTCGCTC
>SYCM01000108.1 GCA_005786915.1 Bacteroidota bacterium
CCGCCCATGGCGCGCACCTCGGTGAAGAGCTGGCGAATTCCCTGCTGCAGCCGGTCGCCGTGCCAGTCGGCGTCGCTCATGCTGCCCTTGACGATGTTGACGTGCAGGTTTCCGTCTCCGGCGTGGCCGTAGCATACCGACTGAAATCCGTACTCGCCGCCAATTCGCTTGACCGCGCGCAGCAGGTCGGGCAGCTTGGCCCGCGGAACCACCGTGTCTTCCTCTTTGTAGATGCTGTGCTTTTTGACGGCCTCTCCGACGCGTCGGCGGAGCTTCCAGAGCGCGTCCCGCTCCGCTTGGGTTTGGGCAAAGAGCACCTCGAGGGCTCCCGCTTCTTCGGCGACCGCGGCGAGCTGCTCCGCTTCGCGCAGCACGGCCTCCTCGTCGGTGCCGTCGACTTCCATGAGCAGGTGGGCCTCGATGCCCGGCCCGGTCGGAATCGACACGCCGTCCACAAACCGCAGGGTCCAGTCGATGGCGTCGCGTTCCATGAATTCGAGTCCGCTGGGGGTGATTCCGGCCTGAAAAATGCGCGCCACCGCCGCGCAGGCCACCTCGGCGGACGCAAACGGCGCCAGCAACGTGAAGTGGTGGCGGGGGTACGGAATCAAGCGAACCACAATTTTGGTGATGACGCCCAGGGTGCCCTCTGAACCCACCATGAGCTGGGTTAAGTTGTATCCGGTGCTGTTTTTGAGCGTATTGGCCCCGGTCCAAATGACCTCACCGGTGGGAAGCACCACCTCCAGATTGAGGACGTAGGCCGAAGTGACGCCGTACTTGACGGCCTTTGGGCCACCCGCGTTGTAGGCGACGTTGCCGCCCATCGTGCTGCTGCCCCACGACGAGGGGTCGGGCGGATAAAATAGCCCCTGTTCGCGGCAGGCCTCGTGAAATACTTGGTTGACCACGCCCGGTTCCACGACAGCCTGAAAATTCGCCGCATCGATTTCAAGGATGCGGTTGAAGCGCTCCATGCTCAGCGAGATTCCGCCGTGGGCCGGAATGGCTCCGCCGCTCAAGCCCGTGCGCGCCGCGGCCGGAGTGACGGGAACCTCGTGCTCGTTGGCCCAGCGAAGCACCGCGGCCACTTCCTCGGGCGTACCCGGGCGAAGTACCACATCCGGAAGCACCCGCAGGTCTTCAGTCTCGTCGTGCGAAAATTCAGAGCGGCGTTCTGAGTCGATTGAAACGTGTTCGGCCCCGAGCAGGGCAGTTAATTCTTCGAGTGATTTTCGCGTAACTTCGGCCATCTTGATCCCTAACGATTTGCACCAAATGTACCGCAGTATCCGCTTGGTGGCCGCACTCGTGCTGAGTTCCGCTGCCCTAATTGCCCAACGCCCTGTGGCGATGTCTGACCTCTACGAATCCCGTGTATTCAATGCCCGCGGAATCCAAGGATTTCGTTCGCTCGAAGACGGAAAGCACTTCAGCCGCCAAACCGCCCAAGGAATTGAGCGCTACAGCTTTGCAACGGGTGCCGCAGTTGACGTGATGGTTTCAAAGGCAGATCTGAACGTGAATGACGCTCCATTGAGCTTCAGCAGCTACGAATTCGCCCCTGGCGAGCGCTACGTGATTCTCGAGTCCGACATCGAGGCCATTTACCGCCACTCGTACACGGCCAAGGTGTACGTGTGGGACCGCCAGGCCAAGAAGCTCACTCAAGTCTTCGGCAAACCCATTCAGAATCCGGTGCTTTCGCCCGACGGAACCCAGCTCGCGTTTGTGTTTGAGCGCAACATTTACGTGCAAAACCTAGCTACGGCTGCGGTGAAGCAGGTCACCACCGACGGCGAAGACAACGCCATCCTCAACGGAGCCCCCGACTGGGTCTACGAAGAGGAATTTGGCTTTCACGTCGCCCTGGCATGGAGCCCCGACAGCAAGTCCCTCGCCTACCTGCGCTTTGACGAGCGCGCGGTTCCGACGTTCAGCATGGACATGTACGGCAGCGACACGTACCCCAAACCCTACGTATTCAAGTACCCGAAGGCCGGCGAGGCCAACTCAGTGGTCAGTTTGCACGTGTGGAACGGTTCAGCTACCGTGACCGCAAGTGAGGGCTTGAAGTACGAATACATTCCGCGCATGGCTTGGAGCCCCAAAGGCGAGCTGTTTTTTGCCACGCTCAACCGCCACCAGGACTCGATGCGGGTGATGGTTTATGCTGCCGGAAAGGCTCCGCGCCAATTTCTCTTGGAAACCGACGCGGCCTACGTGGAGTCGGAGCGCGAATTCAGTTTCTTGGCCGACGGACGCCTGGTTTGGGCCAGCGAGCGCAGCGGCTACACGCACTACTACCTCTACTCGGCCGACGGCAAAAAAGCCAGCCCGCTCACGCGCGGAGCCTTTGACGTGACGGCGTGGTACGGCGTCGACGAGCCGCGGGGCGAGGCCTACTACCAAGCCGCCAGCCGCAGCGCCAGCCAGCGCGAAGTGTTCCGCGTCAAACTCAACGGCGGCACGCCCACCCCGGTCGCCGCGCAGGCCGCCTGGAACGACGCCGAGTTTTCGAGCTCCTTTGACTACTACGTTCTGACGGCCCAAGACGGCAACAGCCCCGCGACCTATGCGTTAATGGACCGCGCCGGCAAGCAGGTGCGCATGCTCGAAGACAACGCCAAGCTGCGCGAGGACATGAAGTCGTTTGCCCTTTCGCCCAAAACGTTTTTCACGTTGGAGGCCGCCAACGGCCAAAAATTGCCCGCCTGGGAAATTCGCCCCGTGAATTTTGACGCCAGCAAAAAGTACCCCGTGCTGATGTTTGTCTACGGCGGACCGGGCAGCCAGCAAGTCACGCAGCGATGGGGCGGACGCGACTACTTCTGGTACCAAATGCTGGCCGCCAAAGGCTACTGGATCGTGTGCGTCGACAACCGCGGCACCGGCGCCCTCGGACGCGACTTTAAAAAGGTAACCTATCTGCAGCTCGGCAAGTACGAGGTCGAAGACCAAATTGCCGCCGCGCAGTCCCTGGCCAAGCACCCCAACGTCGACGCGGGCCGCATCGGCATTTGGGGATGGTCCTACGGCGGATTCATGTCGTCGAACTGCTTGATGCAAGGTGCCGACGTGTTCAAAGCCGCCATTGCCGTCGCCCCGGTGACGAACTGGCGTTTTTACGACAACATTTACACCGAGCGCTACATGCGCACGCCCGCCGAGAACTCGACCAACTACGACATCAATTCGCCCTTGGCGCACGCGGCCAAGCTCAAAGGCAACCTGCTGCTGGTCCACGGAACCGGCGACGACAACGTGCACGTGCAGAATTCGATGCGCCTTGCCGAAGAGCTGATTCAGGCCAACAAGCAGTTTGACTACATGGTCTACCCCGACAAAAACCACGGCATTTTTGGCGGCGCCACGCGCTACCAGCTGTACACCAAGATGACCAACTTCATTTTTGAGAATTTATAAAGCCACGGGCTGCTCGCTATTAGCCTGTGACGCGTAACTTTCCCCTCCAACGCAAACACTAAACACCCTAACTATGGCTTCAACCGAAAAAATGGCGCATCCTCGCGGGCTTTACACCCTCTTCTTTACGGAGATGTGGGAGCGCTTCAGCTACTACGGTCTGCGCGCCCTTTTGGTGCTCTACCTCACGACGGAATACGCCCGCGGCGGATTTGGCATGGACCGTGCTTCGGCCCTCGAAATTTATGGCATCTTCACCGGGCTGGTGTACCTGACGCCCATCCTTGGCGGCGCCCTTGCCGACCGAATTCTCGGCCAACGACGCGCCATTTACATCGGCGGATTCCTCATGGCCTTCGGTCAGTTCGCCCTGGCGGGTTCGCACGTGTTTGCGGCCGACGAAGCCATGCGCCAATGGATGTTCCACATGGGCCTCGGCCTGCTGATCATCGGCAACGGCTTCTTTAAACCGAACATTTCGACGATCGTGGGTGCGCTGTACACCGACAACGATCCGCGCAAAGACTCGGCATTCACCATCTTCTACATGGGCATCAACCTTGGGGCCTTCCTTTCTCCCGTCATTTGCGGAACCCTCGGCGAGCAAGTCGGCTGGATGTGGGGCTTCGGCAGCGCCGGCGTCGGAATGCTCCTGGCCACCGTGTGGCTGTACGTTGAGGAGCCCAAGCTCGAGGGACGCGGAATGCCTCCCGGCCGCGAAGGCGTGCGCCTGGGTGCCGCCGACTTTGGCACCATTGCGGCGTACGTCGCGGGCGGAGTCGCCACGGTCTACGGCTTCTTAGCGCTCCAGTCCGCCATCAGCGACGACGCCATGTCGCTGGCCCTTAAAGTGGTGGGCGTAGCCGCCGTAGCAGGAATCGCCTTCATCATTTACAACGGGACCAACGGCAGCGAGCAGTGGAGCCGCGTAAGCGCCATCCTGATCTTCACGATCGCCAACATCTTCTTTTGGAGCGGATTTGAGCAGGCCGGCGGAACCTTCAACCTCTTCGCCGCCGAAGAGACCAACCGCGTCGTGTTCGGGTACGAAATCGCTGCGTCGCTCTTCCAAAGCGTCAACGCACTGGCCATCTTCATTTTTGCGCCCCTCTTTGCCTCGCTGTGGGTCAACCTCGCCGCGCGGAACCTCAACCCATCCACGCCCGCAAAATTCGGGCTCGGCTTGACCTTGCTGGCGGTCGGCTTCATCGTCATGTCGTTTGCGAGCTTTGCCGCCGAGGGCGAAGGCCTGATCAGCCCGCTGTGGCTCATCGGCGTGTACGTGCTCCACACGTTTGGCGAGCTGTGCATTTCGCCGATCGGACTCTCCATGGTGACCAAGCTGGCTCCGCCCAAAATCGTAAGCGTCATGATGGGCCTGTGGTTTGCCTCGATGGCCCTGGCGAACTACCTCGCGGGCATCATGGAAAGCCTCTTGCATTCCATCGCCCCCGACATGAACCTCTTTGTGTTCCTGACGATTACGTCAGCCGTGGGCGCGGTGCTGCTGTTTGCGCTCACGCCGCTGCTTCGCAAGCTGATGCGCGGAATTCACTAAGCGTCGCACGCTTTCACGCAAAAGGCCCCAATCGGGGCCTTTTTTTATGCGGATGGGCGGCGTCGCGAGCTAGAAGTACACGATGTCGTACCCCTTGAGCGTCAGCGTCTGGTACTTTTTCTCGTCGAACATGTAGAGGCGCGAGGGCCGTTTGGCCCGAGCGCTCGAACGCACGGAATTGCCCGTTTCAAGGAGCAGCTGGCTCTTGAGGACTTTGCGCCGAAAGTTCCGCTTGTCAAACTTTTTGCCCAGGGCGCATTCGTAGAGGCGCTGAATTTCGTTCAGCGTGAATTCGTGCGGTAGCAGCGTAAAGCCCACCGGACGGCGCTTCACGCGGCGCTTAAAGCGTTCGCGCGCATACGCCATGACGTCGTCGTGGTCGTAGGCCATCGACGGAACCATGGACACCGGAATCCACTTGTAGCCCTTGGACTCGAGGTCGCTCTTGAGCTCGTCGGTAAGGCGGACCAAGGCGTAGTAGGCAATGTTTACCACCCGACCCGAGGGGTTGCGGTAGGGGTTGGCAAAGGAGTTGAGCTGTTCCAGGGGCCAATCGTCGCGTTGGGTGAGTTCGCGCAGGAGTTGCTTGACCACATTTTCTGGGGCCTTGTCGGGCTTGACGATGGCCGACGGGAGAATGTTTGCCCCGTTAAACGGTTCGCCGTTTTTGGTGGCAATCAGCGTCAAGAGTTCGTCGCCGCTAAACCCAAACACGACCACCGACGAGGCCAGGGCCACGTTAAAGTCTGAAGGAAGAAATTCGATGTTCATTTGGGAAGATCAAAACTAGACTCTTCGAAACAATAAGTGTACCACAATACACAAATTTAACCGCAGCGTGACACCTAGGTAAAAAAGCAAGCGCGGCTCCTTTCGAAACCGCGCTCAGCAGGTGCACTCGGTGGGAATGCGTTACCCTGCACGCCCCGTAGGACGGCTTTTGCTCGATGTCCTCGCCAGAAGCCTGACTCTGGCGCACCCAGCATTGGTCGTGCTACCCAAGCATCTTCCCTCCGTCGAGGGACGCTAGACCTCTATTTCAAGGTCTCGTGGGTCCACTTCCTCCCCGATCAAACCGCGCGTGCGGCGGTTCGCGGCTTGTTCCGCGCGGAGCATCGCGGCCTGGGCCGCTACTCCGTGATCGAGCAAATGGTTCGGCGCGAGGCCGAACACCCGAGGGTGCTTCCATTTGGCCGAGGGTCACTACCCCTCACGTTCCCTCCTTGGTAGTTCCGGCCGGCGCCGGCCCAAGGGAGCCCGGTTGGACAGTACGCGTGGGTTAACCAAGCAAGGTCAGGCCCTTTGCGCGGGCATTCGCCCTAACTGCCTCTACGCTAACGACTTACCCTAAGATGAGCCGCCTGGCTTCGCGAACCCGAGGGTTTGCTTTTCCTTTTGCGCTCTATGAAGTTAGCAAAATTCTACCTCAATGCAAGCCCGGTTGATAACTAATCCAATCGACAATTTAATTATTATAAAAAACTGTTTTTCAATAGTTTATAAATGCGTGTTGGACCAAATATTGGACACAAAAAAAATCCACTTAACCGGAGTTAAGCGGATTTTGTCGGGATGACAGGACTTGAACCTGCGACCACACGCCCCCCAGACGTGTACTCTACCACCTGAGCTACATCCCGATTAGGGCGGCAAATATACACTAAATGCGACAGTAAAATGGGACCAAGGTCCCACAGCCTTGGCTCGTCGACGCGTACATTTGAGGTATGGAACAACACAGCCTGGTGATTATTGGATCCGGACCCGCCGGATACACCGCAGCGATTTATGCCGCGCGCGCGGACCTTAAACCAATTATGTACGTCGGTCTTCAGCCTGGAGGCCAGCTCACGACCACGACCGAAGTAGACAACTTCCCCGGATATCCGCAGGGCGTCGACGGAAATCAACTCATGGAAGATCTTAAAAATCAGGCAGAACGCTTCGGAACTGACGTGCGCTGGGGCATGATTACCCACGTAGAATTTTCAGACACCCCAGGCGGTTTTCACTTGCTCACCGTGGACGAAACGACGCAGATCCAGGCCCAGACGGTGGTCATTGCAACGGGTGCTACGGCGAAGTACCTCGGCCTTCCGAGCGAAGAAAAATTCATGGGCCACGGCGTGAGCGCGTGCGCCGTGTGCGACGGTTTCTTTTACAAGGGGCAAAATGTGGTGATTGTCGGCGGCGGAGACACGGCCGCCGAAGAGGCTTCCTACTTGGCCAAGCTCTGCCCCAAAGTCACGATGCTCGTGCGCAAAGGAGAGCTCCGCGCCTCTAAAGCAATGCAAAACCGAATTTTGAGCACGCCCAATATTGAGGTGCGCTGGCATACCGAGACGGTAGAATTGCTCGGCGAACACGGAGTTGAAGCCGTAAAGGTGCGCAACCTGCAGACGGGCGCCGAAGACGTAATCGAAGCCACCGGATTTTTTGTCGCCATTGGCCATAAGCCCAATACCGACATTTTCAAAGGCCAACTGGACATGGACGAGGTGGGCTACCTGCAAGTTCAGGCGGGCAGCACCAAGACTCGTAAACCGGGCGTTTTTGCCGCCGGCGACGTGGCCGACAAGGTGTACCGCCAGGCAATTTCTGCTGCCGGAACGGGGTGTATGGCGGCCTTGGATGCGGAGCGTTACCTCGCCGAGTTTCACTGAGGCGAACCCTTCTAAACGAGAAAAGCCGACCCTCATGGGTCGGCTTTTTTCATGCCATAGGGGCTGATTTACAATCTCTTGCGTCCGCCAGGCTTGCCGGCGCCTCCGCTGAATCCGGGTTTGCCTCCGGGGCCGCCGCCGAATCGCTTACCGCCTCCGCCGAAGCTGGGCTTGCCGCCCGTGCTCAAGCGCGGTTTGCGCGCGGGGAATGAGGTATCGCTGGCTCCGCGGTTGAAAGCATCAGCCCGGTCGTCGGTGCCGCGTGCCCAATCGGGGGTCTCCTGGCGCTGAATCCATGCTCCGCCCCTCGGCTTGTCGCCCTGGTAGCCGGTACCGCCGCCTTGGTTGGCACGGTCTCCACCTTGGTAGCCACCACGGTCGTTGCCGCCGCGAAAGCCTCCAGGGCGATCTTGACGGTCGCGGAATCCGCCTCCTCCTTGGTAGCCTGCTCGGTCGCTGCCGCCGCGGTAGCCTCCGCCGCCACCTTGGTAGCCTCCTCGGTCACTTCCGCCGCGGTAGCCTCCGCCGCCGCCTTGGTAGCCTCCACGGTCACCACCGCCGCGGTAGCCGCCGCCGCCTTGATAGCCGCCGCGGTCGTTGCCGCCGCGGTCGCCGTAGCGGCCCTGGGGACGTCCGCCACCAAATCGGTCGTTGCGGGGTCCTCGTTCGCGCTCGAAGCGGCCAACTTGATCCTCAACGGCCTCGAGTTCTACTGAAACCCCTTTGATTTCGGCTCCGTTCAGGGCCATTTGGACGTCATCAATGCGGGTCAAGGGCACGTTGAAGTAGCTCAGATCCGGTCCGCAATTTACCCCTTGAACCTCCCCTTCGCCGAGGCGGGCGGTTTCGCGCAAGAAGTCCTTAAGCGCGAACCAGGTGAAGCCCTGGGCCTCACCCACGTTGATGGAAAAGCGCTGTTCCTGCGGCGCGTCCATGCCGCGCTGGCGCTTGGTTCCGCGCTCCTCATAGCCCTCGCCGCGCTCCTTGCGCTCCTTTTGGGCGCGGACCGACGGAATTTCAGGCTGCTCATTCACGTAGTGCTGCACGAGCTCGTGAAGTTCCGCCGCAAAAAAGCGCTCAATCAGCTCGCGCGAGGTCATGTGCTCGAACTGTGGCATAACGGCTTCAACCAATGGCTTGATGACTTCGGGAGCTTCAGGATGCGCCGCAAACTCTTCGGCAAAGTGATTTACTTGGCGCGCCAAAACCTCGTCGCGGGTAGGCAATGGGCTTTGCAGCATTTCGCGCTGGATCATCTTTTGAATGAAGGTGATTTTGCGGCGCTCCATCGGATTAATGAGGGCCCAGCTTTCGCCCGACTTGCCGGCGCGACCGGTGCGGCCGCTGCGGTGGTTGTAGCTCTCGGTGTCGTTGGGGAATCCAAAGTGAATGACGTGCGAAAGGTCCTGCACGTCGATACCGCGGGCAGCCACGTCGGTGCAGACCAGCAGCTTCACGCGCTTATGGCGGAACGACTGCATCACCAAGTCGCGCTGCTGCTGGCTCAGGTCGCCGTGTAGGGCTGAGGCCGTGTAGCCCTCGGCCACCAAGCGCTCGGCCAGCTCTTGAGTTTCGATTTTGGTGCGGCAGAAAATCATGCCGTAAAGTCCGGGCGCGCTATCAAGCAGGCGGCGCAGGCCGCTGTAGCGGTGCTCCTTGGGCACGACAAACACCTTGTGGGTCACCGTGATGGTGCCTGAGTTGCGCTGCCCAATCTGCACGCGGACCGGCTCGTTCATGAGGGTTTTGGTCATCGCGTCGATGGGCTTGGGCAGTGTAGCACTGAAGCACCAAATATTGCGGCCCTCGGGGGCTTGTTTGAGGACTTCTTGCACGTCGTCCCAGAAGCCCATGTTGAGCATTTCGTCGGCCTCGTCGAGCACGATGTACTCGAGGTCGTCAAACAGCACTTGGCCTTGGCGGTTCAGGTCGAGCAGGCGGCCCGGGGTCGCCATCAAAATGTCGACGCCCTTTTTCATGGCCGTGATCTGGGTGCGCATTGCGGCACCGCCGTAGACGGCGAGCATGCGGAGGCCGGTTTCGGCCGCGTACTTCTCCATTTCGGTCGAAATCTGCACGCAGAGTTCGCGGGTCGGAGCCAGGATCAGTGCCTTTGGGCGATTTTTGGCCGCCGGCTGGCCGTCTTCGAGCAGCATGTGCAGAAGCGGAAGACCAAAGGCGGCGGTTTTGCCGGTTCCGGTTTGTGCGAGCGCCACCATGTCGGTTTGGCCGTTGGCCCCTAAAAGCAAGGGAATTGTTTCGGATTGGACAGGCGTAGCCTGTTCGAAACCAAGCGCTTGAATCGCTTGGAGTAGTTCGGCGCGAAGGCCGAGTTCAGTAAATGTAGACATCGCGAGGATGAGTTTAAGCCCTAATAAAATGGCCCCAACCCGCGGAGCCTTCGGTCGTAGAAAAGCATATCGTCCTGTAAGCCGGATTCTGTTCGCGCCTTGCGGCGCGCCCTTGCCATTGATCTGGGCAGTTGGTCACCCAACTGCTCTATCTGCCTACCCGCTGGCTCAGACGAGCCGTCTTCAAGCGCCAGCCTACATGGCATTTCATCCCGCGAGGTTTACCAAGCCATCAAAATTGCTTTTGACGCTGGTGGGCTCTTACCCCACCTTTTCACCCTTGCCCCCGGTACTCGTACGATGCATCCGTTGGCGGTTTCCCTCTCTGTGGCACTAGCTGTCAGCCCCAAGTTCCCCGTGGACTGCCTACCCGTTAGGTAGCGCGGTGCTCTGTGATGTCCGGACTTTCCTCCCTTTGGTGCCGAAGCGCTTCAAGGCGGCAAGGCGGACGATATGCGGGTGCAAAGGTACATTAAATAAAAAGACCGCCCGGGGTAGCGGGCGGTCTTCAGTATTTAGGCCGAAATCTGGCCTACTTCTGCAGCGCAATGCGGCGCGTGACCACGCCCTCTTCGGTTGTCACCTGAAGCAGGTAAAGTCCTGATGCACAGGCACTTAATTCGACTGGTTCGCGGCGAATTTCGCGAGCGGAATCCCAAGTGCGGGCCCACACCGTTTGGCCGGTTGCGCTTAGTACCTTGACTTGAATCTGCTGCGCTGACCCCAGCTCGAGGTCAAATTGGAAGGCTCCTTTCGTCGGATTCGGGTACATGGCCAGACTGCGGTCGAGCGGGGTTTCGCCCACACTGATTCCCGCCACCGTTACCGGCACCACGAGGGTATCGGTTCCGCAGACGCCCGTGACGACCAGCGAAACGTTGTAGGTTCCGTTGGCCGCGTAGGCATGGCTCGTGAGCGCTCCGCTGCCCGTATTGCCGTCGCCAAAGTTCCAGTCAAAACTGGACGCGCTGGCCGCAAACGTGCTCGCCGTGGCGTCAAAGTCCACCGTGAGGTTGGTTGCCGTGGCCGCCTGCGGGGTGCTGGTGAAGCTCGCACTTGGTGCCGGCTGGTGGTACAGCGTGACTTCGCCGTCGGGACGCGGGCATCCGCCGCCGCCCAGCTGCCAGTTGTAGAAGTAGTAGTACGAGGTCGCATTGAACGTCGAACCCGTAATGGTCACGCTGCCGTCCGTCGACAGGTACGGGTACGAAGCGCCGGTCGAGTTGCGCTGCAGTCCGCCAGCGTTGTTGGTGGTAGTACTTCCCATGCGGTAGTTGCCCGGCGGCAGCGATATGTTGACCACCAAGCGGTTGAAGCCCGCTCCCGTCGACGACACGGTGACGGTTTGCACCGTCGCCAAGGTAGCCGCATTCTGAATCACCACGTCAACCAAGCCCGCGCCTTGGGCAAACACGTCGACGCTGTAAATCGTCGTGGGGGCGTTCACCGTGAAGAGCAGGTAGTGGTTCATGGCCGTATAGTTGGCACTCGCACCAATCGTATTGTCGAGCGGACCCACCTGACCCGAGGTCGAGGTCTGGCGCAGGACAAACGTAGTGTCGGCGGCGTTCATCGGACCCACGAGCAAGCTGTCTGAGGTTCCGAGGGTGTCGCCCGCCGTGGTCAACCAGAGGTAGGACTCGTTGGTCGTTCCTGCCGGGAAGTACAGCGTGGCCATTCCGCCCGCGCACACGGTATCGCTCGAGGCAACCGGAATTCGGGGAAGCGCGTCGAGTACGCTGCGGTTGAGCTGCAGCGTGTCGTTCGAGGTCTTGCCGTCGTTCGCCAGGTTCACGTAGCCGGTGAAGGTGAAGGTTCCGCCCACTACCGAATTAAACGTGCCCACGGCAACCGTATCGATCGCCAGCGAAGCCAGCGTACCGGGGTAGGTGGCCGTCAAGGTGGCCGTGGCAGGTCCCGACACGTTGGCGCCCACGGCGAAGTTGGCCTGCGACGCGGTGCCCAGGTTGCGCACAATCACCGAAACGGCGCTGTTGGAGTCTCCGCACGAGTTGTTGCCCGGCACCAGCATACCCAGCAGCTGCAGGTCGTTGGCCAAAGGCGTGAATTCGTCGGCACCCAGGTCAGGCGTCGTGGCGGAACGGCTATCGCCGTCGAGGTCTACCGGCACGCTCGCGATCGGCGTTCCCAAGTTATTGGGCCCGTTATTGACCACGTGCAGGTCGTCGCTGGCCGCAAAAATCACCGGGTTGTCGGTTGAATTCACGTTGAGCGCCGGATAGGCCGTCTTCCAGGCTGCCAAACTCGCTTGCGCCGTGTTGTAGAAGACAAAGGTTGCCGCATTTGAGTTGTACAGATTGTAGTCCAACGTGATGGAATCGGGCAAGGAACTCTGGTACAGCGCGTAGGTGCCGCCCTTGAAGATGTTGTTGCGAACGTTCAGGTTTTTGGACGTCAAGGTCGCGGTGGTGCTCGAAAGAAGGTAAATACCGTACGTGCTGCCCGAGAACGTGTTGTGGTACATGTTCACGTGGCGCGGGTACGGGAAGTAGCCGCCGTAGCTCGCCGTGGACGCAAACATGTTGTTGGCAATCACGCTGTTGGTGGCGGGTTTGACCTGGTTATTGAGGTAGCCCATGGTGATCGGGTAGTACGAAACGAAGACCTCGTTGCGCTCCATGTTGACGTTGCCCACATAGTACAGGTAGTGCCCGTAGTTGGTCGTATTGCGGAGTCCGCGGACCACGTTGCCGTTCACCGTCAGGTTGCCCATGTAGTAGAAGTAGGTTCCGTAGTAGTAGGCCTTCGTAATGGTGTTGCCCGACAGGTTGATGCCGGTCGAGAACACCGTGGTGCTCGTTCCGTTGAAGCGCACGCCGTAGTACCCCCCTTTGATCACGTTGTCGGTTATGGTGATGTTGTTGGCGTTGTTGCCGTACCCCGTAACGCTCGTGAGGTTGGCTGACGAGGCAATGCCCGCCACCGTGCTGGAGGTGCCCACCGTGTCGGCGAAGATTTCGTTCTCGTCAATCACGATGTCGTGGGCGCCGCCCGTGAGCACGATGCCCGAGGCGGTGGGGTGCACAATGCGCAGCTTGCGCAGGGTCACGTAGTCGGTGCCGTTCAGGACCACGGCCGCAAACTGACTGGCCGAACCTTGAATGGTGGCCGTTCCGGTTGCGGGGCCCTGGAAGGTTACCGTGTTGGTGGTCGAGGCTCCGTTGAGCGTGGTCAGGTTCATTCCGCCGAGGTGCACGTAGGGCGCAAGCGTGAACGTAACCGGTCCCGTAATGCCGCAGGTCGTGATCGCCGCAAGGGCATTTTGAAGCGAAGTGAAGTTGCTCGCGCCGGTACCGTTGGAGTCGACGGTGTAGTTGCCGCTCAGCGAGGAGGTGCACGGGGTCGCGAAGGTGATCGGACCCACCCACTGGCCTAAGGTTGCCGCACAGGTGGACTGCACGTAGACTTGATACACGCTGCCCGGCTGCAATCCCGTAATCGTGTAGGGGTTGGTCGTGGCGTTGGCTTGGTTGGCGCCCGAACCGCCCGAACCAATCACGAAGCCCAAGGGGCCCCACGCGACGGTCGCCGGAGTGGTAGACTGGCCGCCCACCGTCCACGATACCGCCGCAGTGGTCGTCGTGGGCACGACATTGACCGAGGCCGCCGGGCAGGGAGCGGCAGTGGCCGTCAGCGCCGTGTTGTCCAAAAACAGGTCGTAGTCGATGGCCCCGATGTGGGTCGCGCTGTTGGTCTGGCTCTCAAGGTAGAAGGCTAGCTTCACCAAGCCCGTGTAGGCGCTTAGGTTGACCGTGTAGGTTCCGCCAAAACGGCTCAAGCCGGAACCTCGGTGGAACTTGGCCAAGGCTTGGCTGCGGTTCCAGGTAGTGCCGTTGTCGGTCGAAACGAAGACAAACAACGTATCGTCGGATCCGAGAACCCCCGACGCCGTGCCGTTGGCCGCGGTAGCACCCATGTTCCATTGGAAATAAGTCGTGTGGGCCAAGTCGCCAAGATCAATCGACGGCGTGATGGTCCAACCTTGAGTGGCGTTCGACGTGACCGGCACTTGATTGCGCACGGCGCCGGTCGTACCGACGTTCAGGAAGCCGTCGACCATCCAGGCCGAGGTATTGGTTCCGATTGCGGTCGGGTTGGCCGCTACCGCGTTGCGCTCGGTCCAGCCTTTGGGTTTGGGCACGGCCGCCAAGGGGTCGTAGCCCGCAGTAAATGGCTCCACCCAACCGACTTGAACGGGCGTGATGAAGCTGTACGGACCGACCCAAACCGACGTAGTCGTGCCGCAGTTGCCCGCGAGGTACACGTCGTACTCGGTGTAGCCGGTCAATCCGGTCAACGTGTGAGTCAGCGTGGAAACGGTAACGCCCTGCCCGGTTCCTGGAATAAATCCTTTGGGGCCCCATTGGAGGTTGGTTGAGGGCGACGTGCTGCTGTAACTGACGGTCGCGGAATTGGCGCGCACGTTGGTGATGCTGACGTTGAACGGCGCCGGACAGCCCGAAGGCGTGTACTCAATGGCGCCGAGGTCGGGCGTAGCGCTGCGGGCCGCGCGGTTGAGGTCGAGCGGAACTTTGGCCAACTGGTTCTCGCCCGCGTTGTTGTAGGCAAACGAAATCGGAGTCAAATCACCCGCAAGCACGTTGGTGAAAATGGGGTCGCTCGAAATGCTGTTGGCGTCGCGGCCGGTTGCCGAGTTCCAGGCGGCCAGAGTAGGGTAGGTCACCGTGGTGCTGCGGGCGGCCACGAAATTGCTGGATCCACCAACGGTCGATGCAAAACGAATCGCGTTGTAGTTGGAATTGATCAATGCGGTCGTAGAAGCGTTAAACAAAGCGTACTTGGAACCGGTGCCCGACGAACCGATTTGGATGATGTTGTTCTTGAAGTTGAACTGCGTCATGTTGCCGCTCACGTAGGTGCCGTACACCGTGGCCGTTCCGGTTCCGGAGTTGGAGTTGATGTCAAGCGTGTTGTGCAGCACGTCCACCGTGTCGGTAGACAGCAGGTACATGCCGTACAGCGTGCTGCCCAAATTATTGATGTTGTAGATCGCGTTGTTGGCCACCAAAGCGGGGCTGGCTGCAGTACCCGAAGTGCTCGACAGGTACAATATGTAGCCTGTGAAGGCGGTGGTGCCTTGGGTTCCTCCTAGGTCGTGGATGCGGTTGGCCAATATTCTAAGACCCGGATTGCGGCCGTAGTTGTAGATGCCGTAGCAGGTACTCACGGTCGCCCGCGATTGGCGGTGAATGTCGTTGTACTCAACGTTAAGGTTGTCTTGGCCGTAGGCATAGATTCCGTACAGATAAAAGTTACTGACGACGCTGTGGCGCACGGTGTTGTTGGTCGGACGGCTTCCCATCGTCAGTCCAGCTCCATTGAGGCAGAGACCGTAATAACCGCCGACGATTTGGCACGAGTCGATCAACAGATTGGACGCCGTTCCCGATTGAGTACCCGTGGCAGCGGTCGGAGACTGGGTCAACGTAAATGCCGCGTAGTTGGACGAAGTCGAGGTTTCGCTCGTCCTAATGACGCACCGCTTAAACGTGTTGTTGTTGGCATTGTTGCTCATGCGCACGCCCCAACCCGCGGTGGCACCTGAGGCTTCAATGGTCAAGTCTTCGAACCGCAAAAAGTCGGCTCCATTGAGGTGCAGGGTATGGCGCTCGTTGGTGTTGGTCGCCGCAAACGAAAGGGTGTTGTTGTTGCCCTTCACCGTAATGGTATTGGTCGCCGACATGCCCGGAATCTCGTTGATCGTTATTTGCTCGTTAAACGGCGCGGAATTGGACAGCACCTGAAATACGACCGGTCCCGAAACGCCGCATGCCGCGGCCGCGAAGGCCGCTGCGAAGGTTGGGTAGGTTCCGCCCGAGCCGATGGTGTAGGTTCCGCCCGCGAGGTTGGGCAAGGTGGTCACTTGCACGGGCGTTGAGAAGGCCGTAGTGCTTGAGGGCGTGCAGGTCACTTCGCAGCGGTACCAAGTATTCACGGTTTGCGAAACGGTGGCGGTGGCCCCCGTGGCCCCGGTGATGTTGGTCCACGGTCCGGTCGACGAGGCCGCCGACTGCCACTGGTAGGTCAACCCCCCGGCGGCGGTAGCGCCCGAAAGGGACAAGACGAAGTTTTGAAGCGGGCACACGGCCGTCGCGCTGGCGACGGTAGTTCCGCCGTTGGGCGATCCCGTACAGGCCGCTTGGGGGATGTAGGTTATCGATCCGCAAAAGGCCCGAGAAGCAATGAAGCTGGTAAGGGTTCCGCCGAAGCCGTTGGGCATGGTATTAATGGTGACGCTGCCGTCGGTGAACGACGTAGGAGTTCCCGTGACCCAAGACATATAGCGCGAACCGAGGGTCCCGGTGGCGTTGATGCACACGCCGATGGGCTGGTTGCCCGGAAGGGCAATCATGTTGCTGCCAAAGGGAATAGCCGCCGCCGCCGTATTGCCCGCGCTCGTGGCCGTCGTGGAGTACGCAAGCACCCAACCGTTGGCCGTGGTGACGCTCGGAGTGGTTTGGCCCGTGGGAAGCACACCGCCGAGTCGATACCAAATTTCTACGGGACCCGTCGTACCTGAAGCCGCCGAAAACACATTGGTCATTCCCGTAACGAAAATGGGCTGGTTGGCATTGATCTCAAAGGTGATCACCGACGATCCGTTGTTGGGCGTCGTAGCCGGCATGGTGGTAACCGTACTTTGAGCGACCAAAGTGACTGAATACCAAGCAAATACTGCTGCAGCGTGTAGAAATTTTAGCATATCAATAATTTATGGGAGGTTCAAGATACGTTCTACACGACAACTCTTTAGCCCTTATTTGGAATATTTATGCTCCAATTAGCGGGCTGCGATTTGGGACCATGGCATGATTGCCTCGGTAATTACCTACCTTTGCGGCCCTCGGGAAGTAGCGCAGGTGGTAGCGCATCTGGTTTGGGACCAGAGGGTCGCAGGTTC
>SYCM01000109.1 GCA_005786915.1 Bacteroidota bacterium
ATTTTTCTCGCCGACGAACACCGCGGGGGGCAGCGCTTGAGCGACGGGCGCAGCGCCGAAGTCAAGTTCAGCGTGGGCCGCAACGACGACCTCGTGCCCCAAGACCGCGCCGCCGCGCCCGGCCGGCATTTTTTTGAATCCTACCCCGACGGGCACCTGGACCTCTACCGCGGGAGCATGGAACTGCCCAAACTCGTGTCGGTTCCGCTGCCGTCGCCCTTGGGATGGGACGCGGGCCTTCAGTACCGGGCGCGGGTCCTCCAGGCCGAAACCAAAGGCAACGCCGTGCACTGGACCATTTCGGTCGAACCGCGCAGTTCGGCGGGCGCTTGCGTGCGCGGCACCCTCGTCATCGAAGACAGCAGCTTCACGGTGGTGTGGGCCGACCTTGAACTTCCGCGCCAAAACCTCGTGCGCTACACCCAAGCGCGCGTGCGGCAGACCTATGGGTTCTCTGAAGGCCGGTCCGTCGTTGCCGAGCGCCGCTTTGAGCTCGTCGAACCCTCAGGCGACACCGCCCGCACCCAAGTGGTGCACGACCGCTATGCCTTTGACGTCTCCTACCGTCCCAAGGACCTCGGACTCGCCGCCGTAGCCTACGCCGAGAACGCCTTTGACGCCAGCCCCACCGACTGGGCGGCCGCCCGCAAAATCGCCCTCGAGCCCGGCGAAGCCCGGCACGTCACGTTTCAGGACAGCCTGACGCTGTACTACGACTCCGACCGCTACAAAGACAGCATCGACGCGGTGTACAACAAATTCCACTGGTGGGAACCGCTGGTGTCGGGGGTCGGATTTCGGTCTAGCAAAAAGGGCCTCGAGTGGTTCGTGCTGCCGGTCGTGGCCCAAATGCGCTTTTTTGGCGTCGGGGGATACCGGCACAACCTCGGCGGGAGCTTTGGGCGCCGGCTGACGGACCAGCGCCGCCTCGACATCGAAGGCAACCTCGACTACGGCGTCGTGAACCGAGACCTGCGCGGCGACCTCACCCTGAGCTACCTATACCAACCGCGCAAATTTGGCCTCCTGCGGCTGGAGCTGGGCGACAACTACGCCTTCGTCAACACCTACGAGCCCATTTTGGGCACGTTTGCCCGCGGAAACTACGTCCGCAAGACCTTCTTTCAGGGTTCGCACCGCATCGAATTGGTCAACGGGCTCTACCTGCGCACCTCCTTTGACTTCTCGCGCCGCCAGTCCATCACCGACCTCAAGCTCGAGGATTGGTCCAACGAGCTCTTTGGGGAGCTCAACGCCCCAACGCCCTTTCGCACCTATACCATCGCCTTGGTGGGGGCCGACTTGAGCTACACGCCCGGGCAGCGCTACGTGATGAAGGGTCCGCGCAAAATCGCCCTGGGCAGTACGTGGCCCACCTTCACGCTTCAAGCCCGGCAAGGCATTCCCGGCCTTTTGGGCGGAATGGTCAACTTCACGTCCCTGCGCCTCAACGCCAAGGACTTTCGGCAGTCCCGATTTTGGGGAACCACCAACTGGAACGCGGGCTTTGGCACCTTCCTCGCCAAGGAACTCGATTCGATCCGGTTCATCGAGCACCGGTTCTTTCGCGGTTCCGACCAACTCCTCTTGAGCAACCCCACGACCAGCCTTCAAGCGCTGGACTCGACCTACCACACCGCCCGCCCTTGGGTTGAAGCCTACCTCATTCACCACTTTGACCGCTCGCTGCTGGACCGCATTCCGCTCGTGCGCGCCCTGCACCTCGTGCCCGCTGTGGGGGGCGGTATGATTTACGTCGCCGAGGCCAAGGTGTTTCACGCTGAGGTCTATGGCGGACTCGAGCTCCCCATTCGCCTTTGGGACCAGCGCGCCCGCATCGGCGCCTACCGCGTCTGGACCGACCGCGGAACACCTGAAGTTCCTGGATTTCGGCTCAAAATCGGCATGGACTTTTACGACAGCTACCGGGGGCGATGGAACTATTAGCGAGGTTCGCTCGTTGCTAGCTGCTGGTTGCTCGTTGCCGCGCGAAGCGCGAAGCGCAGCGTAATTTTTAAGACCTTTGCGCGACTAAATGCACGTACGTGCAACCCATTATCACCAATCCGCATCTCCATCTTATGAAACAAGCTACGCTCCTTGCCCTTTTTGGACTTTTTTCGGGTTCCATGGCCAACGCCCAGTCGGTGTACCAAGTTGACCTTAAGGCAGACGGCGCGACCGTGGAACACCGTGGATTTGCGGCACCTGATGCGAACCTCGCCGACGGTTTTTCGGCGACCTACCACCTGCCCAAAACGGTACCGGGCACCTACGCCACCTTGGACTACGGTCGGTTTGTTACCGACTTCACGGCGGTTGACGCTCAGGGCAACGCCCTCAAGGTCAAAAAGATGGGCAACAACAGCTGGTCTGTAAAGGGCAATGCGGCTCCGGTGGCCGTGCGCTACACCGTGGCCAGCATCATGGAGCTGAAGGTCAAAAAAGACAAGATTTTTGAACCCGCCAGCACGTTCCACGACGACCAAAAAGGGTCGGTGCTCAACGGCGGCGGAGTCTACGGCTTCTGGACCGGCCAAGAGCGCGGACCGGTCACCGTGGATCTGGGCACGCCCCAAGGTTGGTTTGCCGCCACGTCGCTCGAGGGCGAGGTCTTGGGCGACCGCACCAAGCTGGTTGCCAAAAGCTACCATGCGCTACTCGACAATCCGGTGCTGCTCACCAAGCCCGATACCGCGGGGTTTTGGGTGGCCAATACGCGGGTAACCGTTGCTGTTTTGGACCTGAACGGCACGGCCCGTGCCGCCGAGTTCAAGCGCGAACTCGAGGCCGACATGGCCGCGGTCGCGCGCTTCTTGCCGCAGCTTCCGGTAGACCGCTACACCTTCTTGACCATGGTCGGCGACTTTCGCTGGGCGGGCGACGTGCTCTTTAGCGGCAAGCCTAGCGTCGGCGGAATCCTCAAGGTGGTCCGCGCCCTGAGCCAGCAAGGCTTTGGCGCCCTGGAGCACAATACCTCGTCGGTGTACTACCTCGGCGACTTTGGTTCGGGCGAGCGCATGCCGGCCGATCTCCGCGTCGAAGAGCAGCTCCTCGGCGCCGCGGTCCACGAATTCATGCACATCATCACGCCCTTGGGCCTCCATGCGCCGGCCATTCACGACTTCGACTACGCCAACCCGAGCATGAGCCAGCACCTGTGGCTGTACGAGGGCGTCACCGAGTACTTCGCCCAGCTGATTCGCTACCA
>SYCM01000110.1 GCA_005786915.1 Bacteroidota bacterium
CAGTCCTTCCTTCAAAAAAGGCTTGTGAATGAAGGACTTGGTGGCACCCACCAGCTGCATCGTCTTGAGCGTGAAGCGGCGCGCGTAGATCGCCAGGCGCAGGGCATTGTTGATGAGCATCAGGCTCACGAGCAGCAAAACCGCCACCGCTCCCAGCATCGCCGAGTTGATTTTGCCCACATTTTGGTGGATGACCGACACCAAGTCGCGGTCGTAGGCCATGTTTTCGATGATCGACGACTTGGCAAAGCGCTCCTGAAGCTTGGCCAGCTGTTCGGGGCTCACGTAGTCGGCCTTGAGCTTCACGTCGATGGCGTCGCTCAGCGGATTAAAGCCCAAGAAATCCACGAAGTCCTCGCCCAAATCCTTTTGGAACTGAACCGCGGCCTCGTCTTTTCCCACAAAGCGGAGGCTGCGAATCTCGGCCTCGTCGGACCATTGCTTAATGAACGCGTCGGCCTGATCCTGACTCGTTTCGGGCTTCAGAAACAGCGTAAACGTAAAGTTCTCCTTGAGGTCGTCGGTCAGCACCTGCGACTGGTAGGCCAAGGTGGCCATGATTCCGGTTAAAAAAAGCACGAGTCCGATGCTGAGCACCACCCCGGCGTAGGAAAAGCGCACGCGGCGCTTGTTAAAGGCTTCTTCTCCTTGTGCTTTGGCCATGGGACAAATCTACGCGAAATCCGAGGCACGGGGCTACTTTTGCCGGGATGGAATACCGACCAACCGAATGGGATGCCCGCGCGCAGCAGTTATGGCGCGATTTAAACGTGTACCGCGCGGATTTTCCGTCGGATCGGAAGCCCTTTTATGTGCTCGACATGTTCCCCTACCCCTCGGGAGCAGGGCTCCACGTGGGGCATCCGCTGGGCTACATCGCCAGCGACATCGTCAGTCGTTTTAAGCGGCACCAAGGCTTTAATGTGCTGCACCCGATGGGCTTTGACGCCTTTGGGCTTCCGGCGGAGCAGTACGCCATTCAGACCGGTCAGCACCCCGCCGTCACGACCGAGACCAACATCGAGCGCTACCGCGAGCAACTCAACCGCCTCGGGCTGGGCTTTGACTGGAGCCGCGAGGTGCAGACCTGCGACCCCGACTACTACCGCTGGACGCAGTGGGTATTCCTTCAGTTGTTTGGCGCCTGGTACAACCGGCAAAGCGAGCGCGCGGAGCCGATCGAAACGCTCGTGGCCCACTTGAGCGCGCGGGGCACCGAGGGCCTGAACGCCGCCCACCACGGCGAACCCCAATGCACCGCGGCCGAATGGGCCTCTATGGACGCGGCGCAGCGCGAAGCGCTGCTGCAGCACTTCCGCCTGGCCTACCGCAGCGAGTCGCTGGTCAACTGGTGTCCGGCCCTCGGAACCGTGCTGGCCAACGACGAAGTCGTGAACGGTCTGAGCGAACGCGGCGGACATCCTGTCGTGCAAAAGCCCATGCTTCAGTGGTCTATGCGCATCAGCGCCTTTGCCCAGCGCCTGCTCGACGGCCTCGACGAGCTGAACTGGAGCGACAGCATCAAGGAATCGCAGCGCCACTGGATCGGCCGCAGCCAGGGCGCGCGTATTCGGTTTAGGGTGCTCGGCGGCGGAGCGGCTAGCAACCAGCAACCCGTAACTGGCGGAGCCGGCGAAGCCCGCGGAGCGGAAGTGCTTGAAGTGTTTTCTACCCGTCCCGATACCATTTTTGGCGCCACGTTTATGGTGGTCGCTCCCGAGCATCCCATGCTCGGGGAGTGGACGACCGAGGCCCAGCGGGCCGAAGTGGAGGCCTACTGCGAGCGGGCGGCACGCCGGAGCGAGCGCGACCGCCAAGCGGACACCAAGACGGTCAGCGGGGTGTTCACCGGAACCTACGTGGAGCATCCGTTCACAGGGGCGCCGATCCCGGTGTGGACGAGCGACTACGTGCTGATGGGCTACGGAACGGGGGCCGTGATGGCGGTTCCGGGGCACGACAGCCGCGACCATGCGCTGGCCAAGGCCATGGGCTTGCCCATTGTGCAGGTGGTGGCGTCGAGTGAGCCTGTGGACGTGCAGGCCGAGGCATTTGAAGCGAAGTCGGGGCGCGCCGTGGCGTCGGACTTTTTGGATGGATTGGCCACGGTTGAGGCGATTGATCGTGCGATCACGGAGTTGGAGTCGCTCGGATTGGGCGAACGTACCGTGCAGTACCGCTTGAGGGATGCCGTGTTTGGCCGCCAGCGGTATTGGGGCGAGCCCATTCCGATTGCGTACCGCGACGGGGTTCCGGAGGCGCTGCCGCTCGAGGAGCTTCCGTTGATGCTACCCGCCGTGGACAAGTACTTGCCCACCGAAGACGGGGAACCGCCGCTGGCGCGCGCGGAGCGCTGGGTTTCGGCCGAAGGCCTTCCGTTGGAGACCACCACCATGCCCGGATGGGCCGGTAGCTCTTGGTACTTTTTGCGGTACATGGATCCGCAAAATGAGTCCGCCATGGTGGACCGCGCGGCCGCTGACTACTGGGGCCAAGTCGACCTGTATGTGGGCGGAAGCGAGCACGCCACAGGCCACCTGCTGTACAGCCGTTTTTGGACGCACGCGCTCCATGACTTGGGCCATGTAGGTTTCCGCGAACCGTTCAAACGCCTCGTGAACCAAGGCATGATTCAGGGAATCAGCGCCTTTGTGCACCGTATCGAAGGCACCCAGACCGTGGTGAGCGCCGAGCTCGCCGGGTCCTACACCACCCAAAAGCTGCACGTGGACGTGAGTTTAGTGAACGAGCGCCACGAGGTGGACCGCGACGCCCTGCGCGCCTGGATGCCCAGCTGGGCGGGCACCGAATTCCTGCCGGCCGAGGGGCCCATCAAGGTCGAGCGCGAGGTGGAGAAAATGTCGAAGTCGAAGTACAACGTCGTCAACCCCGACGCGTTGGCCGACCAACACGGAGCCGACGCCGTCCGCCTCTTTGAAATGTTCCTCGGACCCATCGAGCAGAGCAAGCCCTGGGATACCCAAGGCATGTCGGGCGTGGTGGGCTTCTTGAAAAAGTCCGTACGCCTGGTGGAGAAAGGGCACGACGGCGAAGCCTCCGCCGAAGAACTGACCGCCCTTCACACGCTGATTGACAAGCTGCAGCGCGACGTCGAAACCCTGTCGTTCAACACCTCGGTGAGCGCCATGATGATCGCGGTCAATGCTTGGGGCGGACTTCCCCAGCTCGCCCGGACCACGCTGAGGGACTTTGCGGTGCTGCTGGAGCCCTTTGCGCCGCACACCGCCGAAGCCCTTTGGGCGGAACTGGGCGGCACGGGAAGTGTTGTACTTGCCCCCTATCCTGTGCTGAACCCTGCCTACCTCGTCAGGGATCGCGTGCAGTACCCGGTGCAGTTCAACGGGAAAACGCGCTTTCAGCTCGAGATGCCGGCGTCTGCGTCGGCGGCCGAAGTCGAAACTGCGGTGATGGCCCACGAAAAGACGGCGCACTTCCTCGAGGGCCGCAGCCCCAAAAAAGTCATTGTGGTGCCGGGGCGGATTGTGAACGTGGTAGGATAAAAGGGCTAGGGCTTGGTTCCGAGTCGGTGGTAGGCGTTGGTCACCCAAAGCATCACTAAACCGAAGCTGACCCCCCCAACAATCAGGAGCTGTGCCACTCCAGACTCCGCGGTAAAGCTGAGCTTTAACAAAATCGTCGAAATGACAAAGCTCGAATTGCGAATGATGGTGGGAAAATCGTCGCTGTAGAGTAGCGATAGCAACAATATGAAGACGTCACTGACAATTAACACCGTGTAAAACTGGTCGAAAAAGACGGCATTCAGATCAGTTACCGGGTTTTCGAGTGCCGAACCGCTCTGAATCCATGAAACTAAACTGGTGGCCGCGAGACCCACCAAAACCGCAAACAACCCAAAAGCCAAGATGTTTTTGGAGTTTATGAACCTCCGCAGGTTGAGCGCTTCGGGCGGATTGGGAAACTCTTGATCGCTCAAGTATCCTGACGTTCGGTAAAATAAAAGAACGCAGACGTAGACCACGAGCACACAAAGCAAGTCCCATACGAGCTCAATGTTGCCCGAGTTCCAATGAAAATTCCGCCCCAACTCAAGGTGAGTCAAGTCTTTAAAAACTCCTCGAATCAAAATAAGCACCATGATTTCGTACTGCTTTGCGACATAGATGGTCGTAGATCGCCTCAAGTAGTAGACCAATAGGTAGGTCTCAAAAAGCAGCAGCACCGAAAACGGCGTGTAAATAGCATTTATGGGGTGGGAAAACAGGGGGCCATTGATCCAATCAGGGTACCACGACTTGATGAAGTACAGCCCCAAGTGAATTAAAAAACTCGCAATTGCCGCGATGAGCGTAAAGCGCCCTAAAATGGCCCTAAACTTAGGCGTGAATGGGCGTTCCGCCCATGCTAGGATTAAATTCATTTCGCTGATTTACAACGAAATATACAAAAAATTGCTTACGCTTTAGCTATTGGCCAACGAGTCTAGAATGGTTTTGCGCGGCTTCATTCCCGATTCAAAATCAGCCCATAGCGAGCGCGGAAGCGGATCGGCGCGCTGGATCGGCTCCCTGAGCGGATCCACTTGGCGTCCATTCTTCCAAAAGCGGTAGCACACGTGCGGACCCGTGGCAAGTCCCGTGGACCCCACGTAGCCGATTACTTGACCCTGCTCGACCCGGGCCCCGTTGCGAATACCCTTGCCGATGCGGCTCATGTGCAGGTACTGGGTAGTATACGTTCCGTTATGCTTGATTTTGACATAGTTGCCGTTTGCCGAGTTGTAGGCTGCCGCGACGACGGTGCCGTTGGCGGTAGCCAAAATGGGCGTACCTGAGGGAGCCGCGTAGTCCGTCCCCAAGTGGGCCTTCCAGCGCTTCTGCACCGGGTGAAAGCGGTTCATGGTGTAGCGAGAGGTGATGCGCGCAAATTCCAATGGCGCCTTCAGGAACATGCGCTTCATGCCTTCGCCTTCGTGGTCGTAGTAGCCCTCCACGCTCCCGTCGGCGTTTTGGTAGCGAAACGCATAAAACGACTTGCCGTTGTGGAAAAATCGCGCCGCCAAAATTTTGCCGGTGCCCACAAACACCGTGTCGTCGACATAGGACTCCTCGTAGATTACTTCAAAGCGGTCCCCCGCCTGGATGCGAAAGAAGTCAATCGTCCACGCGTAGACCTCAGAGAGCTTGACCGCAACCGCAGGTGATACCCCTTGTTTCTCGAGTGTGGCATACAGTGATCCGTTGATTTCGCCGCCCACCGCGCGTTCCTTGGTCACTTTAGGCCGCTCCACCTTGCGCACAAACAGGCTGTCGCGAAGGCCAAACACCACGTATTTCGCCGCCGAGGGCTCGTAAATAAAGTAGGTTACTTGGCGAGCGCTATCCTTGCTGCGCAGCAACCAATAGGCATCGCCGGCACGCCACTTGCGCGGATTAAAGTCCTCGGACCCCTTCTGCAGCAACTCGTCGACCTTCACCGCGTCGATACCCCAGGTGTCCATGAGTCCACCAAAGGTCTCGCCCTCGGAGACCTCGTAGCGCTTGGCGTCAAATTCCCGCAGCGAATAGCCAAACAGAAAGCCCGGATCGACCTCCTCGCCCTCGGCCTCTGCCCTGCCCGTCGACGGAAGCACCTTAGCCAGCAGCCACAAGCTCAGGATCAAGCCCAGACCGATGCTCACGGCGAGCCAGATCGGTAAGTTGCGCTTTTTTGCAGATTTTTTGGTCATCGAGGGCTCTAAAATACGGCCAAACGACGGGGGAAAACCCTGTTGATAAGTACAAATTGCCTAAAATGGGGGTAACGCAGAGGTTACGCTAAAGTCAGGTATTTGCAACTCAATGAGTTCCCGCCGCCCCCTTCCTGTCGTTGTGCTCAGCGACCTTCACCTCGGAACCTTCGGGTGCCACGCCCGAGAGCTGCTCGCCTACCTCAAAGGCATCCAGCCCGAGGTCTTGATTCTCAACGGAGACATCATCGACATCTGGAATTTTAAAAAATCCTACTTCCCCAAAAGCCATTTTAAAGTGGTCAAGCGTCTGATTTCTATGGCGCAAAAGGGCACGGAGATTTACTACCTCACGGGCAACCACGACGAGCTGCTCCGCCGATTTGCCGACGCCGACTTGGGCCGCATTCACCTGCGGAATTCGCTCGTGATGACGGTGGGCGGCGTGCGAACCTGGTTTTTTCACGGCGACATCTTTGACGCGAGCATCCAAAACGCCCGCTGGCTGGCCAAGTTGGGCGGATGGTCCTACGACCTACTCATCTGGGTGAACCGCGGCCTCAATATGGTGCTGGAACGCATGGGGCGCGAGAAGTACTCGCTGAGCAAGACCATCAAAGATTCCGTTAAAAAAGCCGTCACCTACGTGGGCGATTTTGAACGCGCCGCCGCCGAGATGGCCGTGCGCCAAGGCTACGGCCGGGTGGTCTGCGGCCACATACACCAGCCCCAAATGCGCCAAATCGCCGTTGGCGATCGGCGGATTGACTACTTGAACTCCGGCGACTGGATCGAGAACTTAACGGCCCTTGAGTGGGACGGAACCCAATGGACGTTGTACCGGCACCCCGACGTGCGGGAGCCCGAAGAGGAAGACCAAAAAGTAGATGCTTCGGCGCGCGAACTGCTGACGTGGGTGCTGGCCGAAACCGAAGTTCCGCAATGAAACTGCTCTATGCCGTTCAGGGCACAGGCAACGGGCATGTGGCTCGGGCCCGGCACCTGATTCCCGTGCTCTCGGCCTATGCCGACGTCACCGTGTGGATTTCGGGAACGGAGAGCCAAGTGGACCTTCCGGTGGCCCCCGCGCGGCGTTTTGCGGGAATTTCGTTGAAGTACAACCGCCGGGGAGGCCTGAGCTACCTCAAGTGCCTGACGGACAACGACTGGCTGCGGTTTGTGCGCGACGTGCTCCGCGCCCCCATTCATGATTTTGACCTCATTATCAACGACTTCGAGCCGGTGAGTGCCTGGGCGGTCCTGCTTCGGGGCGGAACGCTGCTCGAACTCAGCCACCAAGCGGGCGTGCGGCACCCGGGTGCCCCCAAGCCCAAGCGCCCGCACGCGCTCGGTGCCTTTATTTTGGCGAACTACGCTCCGTCCAAGCAGGCGATTGGGTTCCACGTGCAGGCAATTGAGCCCTTCGTACGCCCTCCGCTGATCCGCCACGAGGTTCGGTTTGCCGAGCAGCGCCCGCAGCCCCAACTGCTCGTGTACCTGCCTGCCTACGGAACCGCCGAGCTGGTCGCGGCCCTGAGCGACTGCCCCGTGCCGGTGCGCGCCTTTTCGCCCCGGATTGCGGAGCCCGAAGTACACGGTGCGCTGCGCCTCGAGCCGGTGGACGCCCTGCGCTTCCTCGAGGCGTTTTGCACGTCGGATTCGGTGCTGTGCAGCGCCGGTTTTGAGCTGCCTACCGAGGCGCTTTTTCACGGCAAACGGCTGGCCGTAATCCCGATTGCCGGACAGTACGAACAGGCCTGCAACGCCCTAGCGCTGCGCCAAGCCGGAGCCTGGCACGCCCAGAGCTTGGCGCGCTTCAAGCTGCTGAAGTGGCTGAAGAGTCCGCCCCCGCCGAAGGCGAATTGGCCCGACTATAGTGAAGAATTGGCGCGCGAACTGCTGCGCTTTGCCCCGCACAAGCTTGCGCCGAGCGGTTAGCTGGCGACGGTGCCCCAAGCTTCGCGCTCGGCATCGGTCCACAAGAACGGAAACGCAATGCGGAGCTGGAACTTCGGTGGGAGGTACTTGGGCCAATTGGTGCCGCCGGTGGCGCGGACGTCGGTTGGCTGCTTTGAGAGGTAGCGAGCGGCCGTCTTCAAATGCTGCATCGGCCAGCGCACGTTCACCTGCTGGTCCAGCTCGCGCAAGGCCTCGCGAAGCGCGTCGCTCAACTCGCCGCGGGCCTCCAGGGCCCGGGCTCGGTCCGACAGCGTGCGTCCGTGCACCCGCTGGGCCCGCTCGGCGAACGCCTTCGCATACTTGGCCTCAAATTGTTTGAGCGTCAGTGACTTCTCACCGGTGGCGGCGATCGTGGCGCCTCCGCGCCAGTAAATCTTATCGAGCAGCACCAGCGGATCGGTCTCGTTGGCAAAATCCGCGCGCACGTCGAGGTGCACCAGCTCGTTGAGCCGCGCCAGCGCCATCTCGATCATGCGGTACTGCCCCGACTGAAACCCGCTCGCCGGAATCAGCGCCATGCGAAAACGCAGAAACTGCGCGCGGTCCATGCCGTCGGTCATCACGGCAAACGACTGCTCGAGCGCCCCAAAGTAGCGGGAGCAGCGCCGCACGTGCTCCGCCAGAGCCTCGGCGTGCGCCGGCGTCCATTCGGCCGTCCCGGGCAACGGGGCGTCGAGGGCCGCGTCGAGCTCGTGAAGCACCAGCTTAAAATACAGCTCGGTGATCTGGTGGTACATGATGAAAATTGGCTCGTCGTGGTGCGGCGTGCGCGGCTGCTGCAAGCTCAGCAGGCTGTCGAGGCGTATGTAGTCCCAGTACGTTAGGTAGTCGGCTTCGAGGAGTCCGTCGAGAAAATCGACCAGTTCCTGGCCCGAGGCCGCATACTTACTGCGCAGGGCTTCGAGGCGTTCTAAAAGCGAAGAATCAAGGGTAGTCATGCCGCAAAGCTATTAGCTAACGGGCAATGCAGGGGCGTCAGCCCTTGGAAATCGTGAACGAAAACGTCGTGCCTTCGCCCGCCGTCGAATTCACCTTGACCGCGTGGCCGTGCGCCTCGACGATGTGCTTGACGATGGCCAGTCCGAGGCCGGTTCCGCCGATTTTTTTGGTGCGCGTGCGGCTGCGGTCGCCGCGGTAGAAGCGCTCAAACACGCGTCCCAAATCTTCTTTGCCGATACCGATTCCGTTGTCTTGCACCAAGACGGAATAGGACTTTTCGCCGGCGTCCTCGATGGCGACACGCAGATATCCACCTGGCTCGTCGCGCGAATACTTGATCGCATTCGAAATCAGGTTGAGCACCACTTGGTCCATGCGCTCGGGGTCGGCAAACACGGCGCAGTCCTCGTCGGGGTCGTAGTCGCGCACCACCGTGAGGCCCTGTTGGGCGATGCGGTCCGACATCTGCTCGAGGGCGTCTTCAATTTGCTCGGTGAGGCTGTAGCGCTCTTTTTGCAGCACGAGCTGGTCGCCTTCGAGTCGGGCAAGAACGTCCATGTCCTGCACCAAGCGAATCATGCGCTCCACATTCCGCGACGCTTTTTTCAGGTACTCCTTGCGGATTTTTTGGTCCTTAACGCCGTCGAGCAGAGTCAGCACGTAACCTTGGATGTTGAAAATCGGCGTGCGCAGTTCGTGCGACAGGTTGGCGATGAACTCGCGCCGCACGTCGTCGCGAACCTGAAGGTTGCTGAGCTCGGTGGACTTCTTTTGCGCATAAGAGGCCACTTCCATCTCGACTTTTCCGACTTCTTCAGCGTCGGCCATGAGCGAGGTCTGGTAGAGGTCGGGGTTCGAAATGACCTTGTAAATTTTCAGCAGCCGCGAATACAGGAACTTGCGGATCAGGTATTCCGCCAAAAATGCCGTGGCGCTGGCAATGAACGTGCTCAGCAGCGTAATTTCGAGGTAGGGCACCTCCTTGACGGGAAGCGGCAGGGCGCCGTCGTCGGTTTGCACCAGCTCGAACATGGCAAACATGACGAACCATACCACCGGCCCCAGCAGGATTCCGATGAAAAAAGCAATGCGTTCCGGACGGTCTAGCACGCCCCGAAGTTACTCTTCGAATTTGTAGCCGACGCCCTTAATGGTCTTGATGGTGTCGTCGCCAATTTTTTCGCGGATTTTGCGAATGTGCACGTCGATGGTGCGGCCGCCGACGATCACTTCAGAACCCCACACGCGGTCCATGATGGAATCTCGCGAAAACACTTTGCCCGGCTTGCTCGCAAGTAGGTGCAGCAGCTCAAACTCTTTTCGTGGCATTTCAACCAGGACACCCTTGAGGTATACCTGATACTTTTCCAGATTTATGGTCAGGTCGCCGCGCTCGAGGCTGCCGACGGGCTCGGCGTCTTTACCGTTGCGGCGCAAAAGGGCCTTCACCCGGCTGACCAGTACTTTCGGGCGGATCGGCTTGGTGATGTAGTCGTCGGCGCCGGCGTCAAAACCGGCCACTTGGCTGTAGTCTTCACCGCGCGCGCTCAAAAAAGCGATCAGGGTCGAGGCAATTTCGGGGTGCGCGCGTATGGCCTCGCAGGCTTCGATTCCGTCCATCCCGGGCATCATTACGTCCAAAAGGATAAGGTCGGGGCGGTGCTTTCTGGCCGCCTCAACGCCCTCGGCTCCGTCTTTTGCCGTAACCACGTGGTATCCTTCTTTGGCCAGATTAAAGGTTACAAACTCCCGAATATCTGGGTCGTCGTCGACAAGGAGAACAGTTGGTTTTTTGGGCATGATACGCGTGATTGGATCAAAAGTACACGCTTTCGGGAAGCCCTGTCCCACGTTTACCATTTTTTATCGCGGATTTAACCATTTCGCAACACGGTGAACACGGCCCTTCGCCACCTAACTTTGAGCGGATGAAACCTTGGTACGTCCTTTTTATTGGTTTACTGATTAGCAGCACGTTAGCTGCGCAGAGTCCCGAAAACCTGCGCATAATGACCTACAACCTGACGTACTTCAGGGCGTTCACGTCGTTTTGCACCTCGAGTAACAATCCGCCGGGCGCGAAGGAGGGATGGCTGCAGACGGTGGTCGCCCACGCCCAGCCGGACCTGCTCGTCTGCAACGAAGTCGACGGAAGCAATTCAACCGCCCACAGCCGCATCCTCAGCCAGTGCCTCAATACCAGCGGCGAAACCCGCTGGGCCGCCGCCGACCTCTACACCAACGGAAGCTCGCTCATCAACGCCATATACTTCGACCAAAACAAACTGGGCATTAAGTCGCAGGAAATTATTAGCAACGACCTGCAAAACAACGGTTTAGTACGCGGAATTGATGTAATTCGCTTTTACTACAAAGACTCGCTACTGGCGTGGAATCCCGACACGGTGTTTTTCACCCTGTTTGCGGGGCATTTCAAAGCCGGCAATACCGCCACGGACCTCACCGACCGCCAAAAAACGGCCGAGGCCATCATGAACTACTTGGTAACCAAGCCGCGCGACCCGCACTACGTGCTTTGCGGCGACCTGAACATGCCCAAGAGCCAGGAGGCCGGATTTCAGCAGCTGCTGAACTACAGCAACGCGACGGTTCGGTTCTTTGACCCTGAAAATCAACTCGGAAACTGGAGCTCCAACGGGAGTTTCGCTGCGATGCACACGCAGTCGACGCGCGACGCGCAGACCAACAGCGGCTGCTTTTCGGGCGGGGGCCTGGACGACCGCTACGACCACATTTTGACCAACCAAGCGATGCTGAGCTCGTCGGCCCGCATGCGCTACCTACCAGCTACGCTGCGTCCTTTAGGAAACGACGGCCTCCACTTCAACGTGGCGCTCAATTCAGGCACCAACAACTCGGTGCCGTCCAACGTGCTCACGGCCCTTTACGAGCTCTCGGACCACTTGCCCGTTGTCGCCGACTTTGAGGTGGCGCGCTTGGGCATCGGGCTGCCGGAACACCGCGAATCCGCTGTGCTGCACCGCGCGACGACGGGGGTATGGACCCTTAGGCGCATCGACCTCGGAGGCGATTGGACCGTTGAAGTTTTTGACGCCACGGGGCGCCTGCTCGAGCGCTCCGTTTGGCCGGCCGGCCAGGCGGAACGGCCCCTCAACATTTCAGCGCGCGGTTGGCACTTGGTGCAGGTGCTCACCGCCACGGGAAGCACTAAATTTGCAGTCCCCCAATGAGCCGCATTTTTACCTTGTTCTTGATTTTCAGCGCACTGCACCTTAAGAGCGCCGCGCAGACCTTTCAAGAGCGAAGTACTTCTGCGAGTCAAGTGCGGTTAAGCGTCACCAATGTGGGCACCTTTGGCAACGCATTTCGGGGCTACCGCGACGGCACCGGCACGCCCTCTTGCGAGTTCCCCGCGGGCTCGGGTACCGAACACCTCTTTGAATCGGGAATATGGGTCGGCGGAATCGACGCCGGCGGAGGAATCCGCGTCAGCACGTCGGCCTACGACGCCCCGCAGGGCTACGCTCCAGGACGGGGCGGATTTGAGTTTACTCCGGCCAGCGGCCTGACTGAAACTTCGTCCCTCAAGGACCACCCCAACTACCGCACCAACGCGGTGTCGCATCAGGACTTCAGTGCCACCTGCGTCGACACCAACATCCTTGTTCCTGGAACGACGATCCCCATCAGCAACCACCTGACGCCCATGGGGATTTCGATGCAGATGGCGACCTACAACTGGAACTACCGGTTTAGCGACTTCTTCGTGGTCGTGGACGTTACGCTCAAGAATGTCGGAATCGAAACCTACAACGACGTATACGCGGCCCTCTGGGCCAACAAGGTCGTGCGCAACATCAACCGCACCCCTGCTGGATCTGGCGGCGCCGTGTTTTACCAGCAAGGCGGAAACGGCTACGACGACAGCCTGCAGCTGGCTTACCGCTTTGACGCCACGGGCGATCCCGGGTGGACCGACTCCTACATCGGCCAGAAATTCCTGGGCGCCGAAGACAAAAACGGGTTCCATCATCCGCTCGTCAACGGATTGGACGACCACTACCATGCCTGGATTTTCAACAACTCGGGCCAGGCCCTGTATTTTTTTCCAACCACTGACGACCAACGCTACGTCAAGATGACCCAGGGCCTCAACCAGGACCCTTGCTGGAGCAATCCTAACGGGGCGCCCTGCGCGGCCGGCACCGGGGCCAACATCCAGGCGCAGCTGAACGCCGCCGGCAACCGAAGCGACCTGCTGAGCGTGGGGCCGTTCCAGAACTTTGCGCCCGGGGACGAGATCAAGCTCGCCTTTGCCTTTGTGCTGGCCAAAAAGGTGGACGACGGCCAGCCCAACACGGTGAACAACAAGGTCCAGCGCAGCCGACTCCGCGCCAATGCCCAATGGGCCCAAACCTGCTACAACGGCGAAGACCAAAACTTTAACGGAATCCTCGACGCCGGCGAAGACCGCGACGGCAACGGCGAGATCACGCGCTACATTTTGCCCAGTCCGCCCGACGCACCCCAAGTGCGCGCCGTGCCGGGGGACGGCTACATCGACCTCTTTTGGACCGACCGCAGCGAGCGCAGCGTGGACCCCATCAGCCAGCGCGAAGACTTTGCGGGCTACCGGGCCTACGTGAGCCAGCTCGGTTTTGACGTCGACGCGAGCCAACGCACCGCCGAAACGTTTCGCCTCTACGGCGAATGGGATCAGCGCGGCGACGGAGTGTTTTACGAAACCGGCCTCGAACCCATTCAACTTGTGGAGCCCGTGCAGTTCCAGGGCGACAGCCTGACCTACCGCTACCACGTGCGCCTCGAAAACGTGCCCAACGGATGGCAGCGCGCCGTGGCCGTCACGGCCTTTGACCAAGGCGACCCCGACACGCAGCTGGAATCGCTGGAATCGAGCTTTGCGCAGAGTTCCGCCCGAGTGTTTCCGGGCACGCCCGCTCGGGAAACGATGGCCGAAAATCCGCCCTACGTCTACCCCAACCCCTACTACGCCGGGGCCGCCTGGGAAGGCCAAAGCGCCTTTCAGGACGAGAGCCGCCGCCTAATGTTTGCCAACCTTCCGGCCCAAGCGGAAATCCGCATTCATTCGCCCGCCGGCGACCTGCTCGACGTGCTGCACCACAACGCCCAGGGAAGCGACCAGTTGAGCCAACGCTGGTTCCGCACGTTTGCCAACCCCGAAGAGCAGCGCGTGGTCCTTTCGGGCGGCGAGTACGCCTGGGACATCCTCTCCAAGGACCGCCAAATGATTTCGCACGGCCTGTACCGCTACACCGTGCTCAACCTCGAAACCGGAGAATCCTATTCCGGCCATTTTACGCTGATTAAATAACCATGAAGCACTTTTTTACCCTTCTCGCGACGGCGCTCGGTTTTGCGGCTGCAGCCCAGACCTACTACCCGATTTCCACCCTTCAGTACGTGTCGCCTTCGCAGCTCGCGGCCTGCAAGGACTCCTCGGGTTTTGAAGGCCAGATTGTCAAAACCGTCGGCATCGTCGTGACGCCGGGAAACGTTTCTGAGGTCCCTTCGGGCTCGGTACAGGGCGGACACCGTCCCTTCTTCTTCATCGTCGACACTGCGGCTCAGGGCGCGGCCGGTCCGTTTCGCGGCATGGAAGTCATGGGCGTTTATACGAACGCGCAGAACCAGCTCGTGACCCTTCCGAACGTGGAATACTTGATGCCGGGCGACCTCATTCAGTTCATTGGCAAGGTGTCGACCTTCAACAACGGAACCCAGCTCGAGGCCACCAGCGCCAGCAGCATGACCATCTTGGGCACGCGCCCCGTTCCGACACCAGCTGTGGTGCCCGTGGGTGCCCTGAACGACCCCCAGCGCATCAACATTCCCACGACGGGCGAACAGTGGGAAAACGCCTTTGTCAACCTGCAAAACGTGACGGTCACCGAAGTGATTTTGTTTGGCGGAAACCGCGTCAGCTTCAACGTAGTCGACGGCAACGGCAACAAAATCAACGTTTCAGACCGCTTTTTGGCCCAAAAGCTCCCCAGCTACCAGACGGTAAACCCGGCTTCGCCCCAGACCACGGGGCAGTTTGTTCCGCCCGTACCCGGAACGTTTTACAGCAGCCTCAAGGGCATGATTCGCCACGACGGCAACGGCTGCTTTACCGCCGGCGGAACCCGTGGCTACGAGCTCAACCCCTTCTCGGCCGCGCACTACCAAATTGCCTACGCCCCGCCGTACATCAGCAACTTCGAGCGCGATCCGATGATCCCGACGCCCAACCAAAGCCCTGACTTGACCTGCAACATCACCGACTTTGACGGGACCGTGGATTCCGTGCACGTGTTTTACTCGACCAACGCGAGCCTCCAGCCCACGCAATTCACCAAGGCCGTGATGCCGCTCGTGGCCGGTTCGACCGACGAATACGAATTCAGCCTTCCGAGCGCGCCCAACGGAACCCTGATGCGCTACTACCTGCGCGC
>SYCM01000111.1 GCA_005786915.1 Bacteroidota bacterium
GAGGCCATCGCCTTGCCCACCGACTACTCGGCCCGCATCGCCCGCGAAACCCAAATCCGCATCCAGCAGCGCACCGGAATTACGCGCTTTGTGGACCCCTTGGGCGGAAGCGTCGCGGTCGAACAGCGAACCGCCGAGCTCATGGAACGCGCCTGGGCGCTGATTCAAGAGGTAGAGGCCCTGGGCGGAATGACCAAAGCCATCGAAGCCGGACTGCCCAAGCTGCGCATCGAAGAAGCCGCCGCCGCGAAGCAGGCGCGGCTGGATTCCGTGCAGGATGTGCTCGTGGGCGTCAACGCCTTCAAAGCCGAAGACGACACCGAACTCGAGATCCTCGAGGTCGACAACCGCGCCGTGCTCGCCAGCCAGGTCGAGCGGCTCCAGCACCTGCGCGCCCACCGCGACCCGCAGGCCGTGGCCCAAGCGCTTGAGGCGCTTGAAGCGGCGGCCCGAAGCGGCCAAGGCAACCTGCTCGACCTCAGCGTGCAAGCGGCCCGAGTTCGCGCTACCTTAGGTGAAATCTCTGACGCCCTCGAGCGCGCCTTTGGCCGCTACCAAGCCCAACTCCACATGGTCCACGGAGTTTACGCCCGCGAATCCGCCCAAGACGGCCAACTGGCCGAAGTCCGCGCCCTTGCCGACAAATTTGCCGCGCGCTACGGCCGCCGTCCGCGCCTGCTCGTCGCCAAAATGGGCCAGGACGGCCACGACCGCGGCGCCAAGGTCATTGCCACGGGCTTTGCCGACCTGGGCTTCGACATTGACCTCGGCCCGCTGTTTCAAACCCCCGAAGAAGTGGCCCAGCAGGCCGTCGAGAACGACGTGCATTGGGTGGGCGTGAGCTCCCTGGCGGCGGGCCACAAAACCTTGGTGCCCCAACTGGTCGCCGCGCTGGCGGCCATGGGTCGGCCCGACATTCAGGTCGCTGTGGGCGGAGTGATCCCGCGCCCGGACTACGACGCGCTCTTCGCAGCGGGGGCCGTCGCCGTGTTTGGCCCCGGAACGCCCGTGGTCGCTTCGGCCCGAAAACTGCTTGAGCAAGCCTTGGCCTAGCGCGATGAACGGCCCCCACTGGACTCCCCAAGAATGGGCCGATGGCATTCGCCGGGCCGACCGGGCCTTTCTTGGGCGCGCGCTCAGCTTGGTTGAAAGTTCGCTCGAAGCCGACGTCCAACGCGCTTCTGAGCTCTTTGCGGCGCTCGGTGCCGCCCCCGAATCCAGCTTTCGCCTCGCCATAACCGGCAACCCCGGAGCGGGCAAGAGCACCCTTACCGAAGCCCTGGGGCTGCGCTGGGCCGAGTCGGGCCATAAAGTGGCCGTGCTCGCCGTCGACCCCTCGAGCAGCCTCCACCGCGGAAGCATTTTGGGCGACAAAACCCGCATGGAGCAGCTCAGCAAGCACCCCAATGCCTTCATTCGTCCGGTGGCGAGCGGCGGACAGCTGGGCGGGGTGGCCGCCTCGACCCGCGCGGCCATGGCCCTACTCGAGTACGCCGGCTACACCCGATTGGTACTCGAGACCGTGGGCGTCGGCCAAAACGAAACCGACGCGGCGCACTACGTCGACGCCATGCTCCTGCTCGCGCTCCCCAATGCGGGCGACGAGGTGCAGGGCATCAAGCGCGGAATCATGGAATGCGCCGACCTCATCGCCGTCAACAAGTGCGACGGCAGCCTGGTCGAGGCCGGTGCTCGGGCTGCGGGCCAGCTGCGCGAAAGCCTCAACTGGTTTGGGCGCGACGACGGATGGAAGGTGCCGGTGCTCGCCCTGAGCGCCCAGCAGGGCCAGGGGCTGCCCGAGCTCGACGAAGCCCTCGAGCGCTTCGAGCGTTGGGTTCGGGGAACCGGCCAATTCGACGCGCGGCGCGCGCAGCAGCGCGCGCACGCTTGGGACGAAGCCTGGGGGCAGTTCCTCGCAACTTGGGCCGAGGGGCAGCCGGAGCTCCAGAGCGCCAAAGCCCAAGCCAAGTCCGCGTTTGACCAAGGCCAGAACGCCCAAGCCGCCCTGCGGGCCGCGTTTTATCCTAAAAAGTAGCTAGAACTCGTAGGCCACTTCGGCCTTGAGGTGCTTGAGCGCTGCCTGCGTCGGCAGCTGCTTGAGCTCCATCGACGCGTTGAGCAGCGCCTTGGAAAGCTCTGCTCCGCTGGCGTCGGGGGCCAGCTGCGCCGACACGGTATTCAGCAGCGACGCCGTGGCTGACTTGGCTGTCGTTACGTAGTCCCAGACCTCGTCGCTGACGTAAATCTGCTGGCTCAGGTTGTGCTCGTATTCGTCGCGAATCGACTTTTGAAGCAAAAGCAGGTATTCCGCATTGGTCAGCGTCCCGGCCTTCACCCGCACCACCAGCGAGTTGGGACTGATCCGCTCCAAGAACAGCGCCAGCCGCTCGTAGGCCTGCAGCCGAAGCGGTAGGGCTTGGCGCTGGTTTTGCGCGCGATGTTCCGCTCGACGGCGGCGATCTTCGTTGTCAAAGTAGCTCGACATCATGAGGTAGACTGCGATTAAAATCAGCAGCGACGGGAACACGAAGCGAAACGTATCAAGAAAAACGTCCATGCCCCAAATATCGGGGCGTTTCGTTCAAAATCGTACTTTTGACTCCGTGATTTCTCGCTTATCAGACCGCGTGAACGCAATGGCCCTCCCGATGACCATTGCAATGGCCAAAAAAAGCCGCGCACTACAGGAACAGGGACTCGACATCATCAGCCTCAGCCTTGGCGAGCCCGATTTTGACACCCCCGATTTGGCCAAAGCCGCCGGAATCGAAGGCATCGAGCAGAACTTTTCGCACTACATGCCGGTGAGCGGCTACGTCGACGTGCGCGACGCCGTTGCGCTGAAGTTTGCGCGCGACAACCAATTGACCTACACCCGCAACCAGATTGTGGTCAGCACCGGCGCCAAGCAGTCCATCGCCAACCTGATGATGGCCCTGGTGAATCCGGGCGACGAAGTGGTGATTCCGGCGCCCTTTTGGGTAAGCTACAACGACTTGGCCGAGTTCTGCGGCGCCACGGTGGTGAGCCCGGTGGCCGGTCGCGAGCAGGGATTCAAAATCACCCCCGACCAGCTGCGCCAAGCGCTCAGCCCCAAGTCCAAAGTGTTCATTTTCAGCAGCCCCAACAACCCGAGCGGCGCGATGTACCGCCAAGACGAGCTCGAAGCCTTGGCGGCGGTGCTCCGGGACTTCCCCAACGTGGTGGTGGTCGCTGACGAGATCTACGAATACTTGAGCTACGGAGAAGTTCCGCACTACAGCTTTGCGCGCATCGACGGCATGTTCGACCGCACCGCCACCGTCAACGGCATGTCGAAGGGCTACGCCATGACCGGCTGGCGCCTCGGATTCATGGGCGCCCCCGAGTGGCTGGCCGAGGCCTGCGACAAGGTTCAGTCCCAGTTCACCAGCGGCGCGAGCAGCATCGCCCAGCGGGCGGCACGGGCTGCCCTGCTCGCCGGACCCCAACCCGTGCAGTACATGGTCGAGGCCTTTAAAGCGCGCCGCGACCGCTTCGTGCAGGCGCTGAAGGGCGCGTCCAAGCTCTGCGTCGACACGCCGCCCGGAGCCTTCTACGCCTACGTCGACGTGCGCGCCTACCTGAGCGACGCCTACCCCACCTCCAACGATTTGGTCCTGTACCTCCTCGAGCACGGCGTGGCTGGGGTGCCCGGAGAGGCCTTTGGCACGCCCGGCTACCTCCGCTTCAGCTACGCGGCGAGCCCAACCGACCTGGACCGCGCGGCCGAGCGCATCGTTAAGGCCCTGAACGCCCTCTAGCATGTCCACGCGGATCCGCACCACCGTCAACCAACTCCGCGAGCGCATCAACCTGCGCATCTACGACAGCAAGCCCTTTGTAACCAAGTTCTTGCGCTACCTGAGCGTGCCCCTATCGCTCACGGCGGTGGCCGCGCTCATTTTCTCCTTTGGGTACTCGCTCGACCTCGACCAAAAACTGTGGGTCGACTTCATCCTCAAGTCCACCATCGGATTTTACATCTTCAAGTACTTCTCTGAACTCTTCTACGACTTCAGTCCGCCCGACTACGTGCGGCGCACGCGCTTCGAATTTGTGCTGATGTGCTACATGCTCGCCAACATCTTGGCGGTCAACATCTTTCACATCGAACTCACCCAAAGTTTGGGCGACTGGCTGGGCATCAAGAGCTTCGCCGACCTCTTCATGCTCGTCGTGCAGGGCTACTTTTTAATCTTCGTCGCCCTGGAATTGGGCAAGGCGAGCCGCCTGCTTCCGCACCTCAAAATCAGCCCGCCGACGCTGCTCGTCATGAGCTTTGGCTTGATCACGGCGCTCGGAGCCGGCCTTCTCATGATGCCTGAAATGTCGACGACGCCCGGCGGAATTTCAGCCATGGACGCCTTTTTCACTAGCGTTTCGGCCGTCTGCGTCACCGGACTCAGCACCATCGACGTGGCCACCGTGCTGACGTTTAAGGGCCAAACCGTGCTCATGATTCTGATTCAGCTCGGCGGACTCAACTTCATCACCTTCGCTTCGATTTTTGCGCTGCTGGCCAATCCAGGGGTGGGAACGCGATACAAGAGCATGCTGCAGTCCAACTACTCAGTGGACTCGCTCGAATCCAGCGTGCTGCTGACCGGCCAAATCATTCGATTCAGCTTGCTTTTTGAACTCATTTCGGCGGTCCTTCTCTACTTCTCCTGGGGCGCCCGCCACTTCGAGAGCTTTGGCGAGCAAATCTTCCACTCGCTCTTTCACTCGGTCAGCGCGTTCAACAACGCGGGTTTTTCGCTGTACACGGGCGGACTCGCCGACGCGGCCCTCGGCACCAACGTGCCGCTCGGCGTGGTCATTGCCTTCACCATCATTTTAGGCGGACTCGGATTCAGCCCCATTTCTGAAATGTTCAGCGTGCAGTCGCGCTCCTACCGCCGTTCGCGGCCGTGGATTCACTACTCGGTCAACACCAAAATCGCCGTGTATGCGGTGCTGGTCCTTGTGCCCTTCGGAACCCTTGCCTTCTTCCTGCTCGAGCAGCACGGAGTGCTTCGCGACCTCGGCCCGGGCGTTCAGTGGTACCATGCCTTTTTCTCGTCGGTCACCACCCGCACGGCCGGCTTCAACACGATCGACTTTGGCGCCGTGGCCCTCCCTACCCTTTTGGTGGTCATGCTGCTGATGTTCATTGGCGGATCCTCAGGCTCCACCGCGGGCGGGGTCAAAACCAGCACCTTTGCGCTCGTCTTCATGAACGCCATGGCCACCATCCGCGGCAAAAAGCGCGTGGAACTCTTCAGGCAAACCATTTCGGTGGAGCTCCTCAACCTCGCCCTCAGCGCGTTTTTGTTTTCGACGTCGGTCATCGCCCTCGGAACCTTTGCCCTGGCCATCACCGACGGCCACTTCGGCCTGGCGCGCATCGCCTTTGAAGAGGTGTCGGCCTTTTGCACCGTCGGACTGTCCACGGGCATCACCGCCCAATTCAGCGACGCGGGCAAAATCATTTTGATGATCTCGATGCTCATCGGTCGGGTGGGAACCATTACCCTTGCCTTTGCGTTGACCTCTAAGCGCAAGGATTCCCAAGATTACCGATACCCCAAAGCCAGCGTTCAAGTAGGATAATGAGCCACGTCAAACCGTATAGCCCCGACGGCTCCAAAAAGGAACAAGTAGCCGAAATGTTCAATGCGATTTCGCCGAAGTACGATGCCCTCAACCGCATCTTGTCGGTCGGAATCGACCAGATTTGGCGCCGCAAAACCGTGCGCGAAATCCGCGCCTCCGGAGCCAGCCAAATTCTCGACGTCGCCACCGGCACGGCTGACCTCGCGCTGGCGCTGGCCGACCGCATCCCGGGCGCTCAGGTCGTGGGCGTCGACATCTCCGCCGGCATGCTCGACGTGGGCCGCCAAAAAGTCCGCGCCCGCCGCCAAGACGGCCGCGTGCGCCTCGACCTCGGCGACGGCGAACAGCTCCCTTACGAAGACGGCCAGTTTGGTGCCGTCACCGTGGCCTTTGGCGTGCGCAATTTTGAGAACCTGGAGCAGGGGCTGCGCGACATGCACCGCGTGCTCCAACCGGGCGGAACCCTCGCCGTCCTCGAGTTTTCGCAGCCTACTTCGTGGCCCTTCCGCCCGCTGTACCTGTTTTACTTCAAAAACATTTTGCCGCGCATCGGCCGCTTGATTTCCAAAGACGCCTCGGCCTACACCTACCTTCCCGACAGCGTGGAGGCCTTTCCCTACGGCGAGGCTTTTGCGTCCAAGCTGCGCGACGCCGGATTCCGCAGCGTGCGCATTCGCCCGCTCACCCTGGGCATCGCCAGTTTGTACGTCGCCCTAAAATAATCGGGGACTTTTGCCGTTCTAAGCTCATGCGAACCTGGCTTCTCGCACTCGGACTGGTCGTTGCGGCGCCTGCCTTCGGGCAAACGCCCAACCTTCCGCGCTTTGACCAAAAGCCGCTGCACTTCGGCTTTTTTCTCGGAATCAGCCAGCTCGACTTCGCCGTGCAGCACGCGCCCACCTGGCCCGAGGGCATCTACCACGTCGTTCCCCAGTCGAGCCCTGGCTACCTCGTGGGCATCATTTCAGACGTTCGCCTCAGCCCCTACCTCAACATGCGGGTTAACCCCACCTACGTCGCGGGCGAACGCAGCCTGTTGATCGACGGGGTCGACCGCGCCACCGGAATCCGGGACTGGTACACCCGCCGAGTAGAATCCTCCCTGGTGCGCTTGCCGGTCGAGCTCAAATGGAAGTCGGAGCGCATCGGCAACCACCGCTGGTTCGTGCTCGGAGCCCTTCACGCCACCTACGACCTCGGCAGCAAAGCCAAGGTCGTGGACGACCGCCTCTTCAAGCTGCAGCCCGTCGACTACGGCTTTGACCTCGCCCTCGGGACCGACCTGTACTTTGAATTCTTCAAGCTCTCTCCCCAGCTCCGCTGGAGCTTTGGGCTCGGCAACCTGCACGTCGACGACGACACCAAGCTCTCGGCGTCGCTGCCGGTGGTTCGCCACCGCAGCCAGGACTACGTATTTACCTTCGAGTAGCGAGCGGCTAGCTGCTAGTTGCTAGCTGCCTCTATGCGCTTCGTACAGCAGCATGGCCGCGGCCGCAGCCACGTTCAGGCTTTCGGTGCGGCTCTGGGCCGATCGCGCGATGGTGGCCACCGAGCTCGCGGCGTCGAGCCAGGCATGCGAAGGCCCTTGACCCTCGTTGGACACCACTAGGGCGATGTTGGGCGACCAATTGATTTGGCTGGGCAGGGTGCCGGCGAGGTCGGCGACCACGATGGGACGGCCTTCAGACTGAAGCAGGGAAATGGCCTCGGACTCGGTGGCGTAGCGCACCGGAACGCGGGCGAGCGAGCCCATGCTGGCTTGCACCGTTTTGGGGTTCCCGAAGTCTACGGTGCCCGTCGTGTGCAGCACGTAGGCGACGCCAAACCAATCGGCCATACGCAGCAGGGTTCCGGCATTCCCGGGGTCCTGCACGCGGTCGAGCACCAGCACCTTGCCTTCGGGGCGCGGATCGAGGTCCGCCCAGGCAAACACGGCGAGGGCGTCGGGGGGCGTGTCGAGCGACGACACTTCGCGCAGGTCGCGGGCCGTCACGCTCAGGCAGTCGGGCCCGAGCGAATCGCCGGTGGTGGCGAGGAGGAGCGGACGCCATCCGCTCGACAAAAATTCGGCAATGGCCTTGCGGCCTTCCACCAGCAGGGCTCCGTGCTTTTCACGGCCTTTGCGGTGCTGCAGCTCTCGGAGCCATTTGCGTTCGTTGTGGGTCCAGGGCATAAGACCCCGAAGGTACGCACTACCTTTGGGCCTATGATTGCTCCCTCTATCCTGTCGGCCGATTTCGCCAACCTCGAGCGCGACGTGCGCATGCTCAATGCTTCAGACGCAGCGTGGATTCACGTCGACATTATGGACGGAGTTTTTGTGCCCAACCTCAGCTTTGGACTGCCGGTGACCGAGGCCATCAAGCGCCACGCGACCAAGCCCTTGGACGTGCACCTCATGATCGTGCAGCCCGAGCGCTACCTCGAGGACTTTAAAAAAGCAGGGGCCGACGTGCTCACCGTGCACTACGAGGCCAGCACGCACCTGCACCGCAGCCTGCAGCAGATTCGCGCCCTGGGCATGAAGGCGGGTGTCGCACTGAATCCGCACACGCCCGTCGACCTTTTGGCGGACGTGCTCGGCGACCTCGACCTGGTGTGCTTGATGAGCGTCAATCCGGGCTTTGGCGGACAAGCGTTCATTCCGCAAACGTTTAAAAAGGTAGAACGCCTGCGCCGCCTCTTGGACGACGCCGGCAGTTCCGCGCTGATTGAAATCGACGGCGGAGTGGGTCCGCAGAACGCGGCCGACCTCAAAAAGGCGGGCGCCACCGTGCTGGTCGCGGGCAACGCCGTGTTCAAGGCGAGCGACCCTCTTGCGACCATCCGCCAACTCAATGAGGCCTAGCGCAGCATTCTTCCTTCTGGCGGCCGCCCTGTCCGCGTGCAACCCCCAGCGTTGGCTTCCCGAGGGGCAAACGTGGATTCGCCGCATCGAGCTCACCGAAAACGGCCAGGTTCGGACCGAAGACAAGTACCTTGAACTGATCCAGCTGCAGACCAACACTTCGGTGCTGGGCAGCTACCCCTACGTGGCTCTTTACCAGCGCGGAGCCCGCAAGCCCGACACCCGGCGCGGACGCTGGCTTCAAAAAATTGGAGAGGCTCCGGCACTCCTCGACACCGCCCTGGCGGCCGAAACCGTGGAGCAGCTCGAGCGCAAACTCCGCCAGGAAGGCTACTTTTTTGCCAGAGTCCACTACGAGCTGACCGCCGGAGCGCGCGGCGCCCAACTTCGGTTCCGAATGGAACGTGGCCAGCCCACGCGCCTGGGCAGCATACGCCCCGAAATCTACTCGCCCTACGTCGAAGACCAGCTGCGCATGATTCAATTGGGCAGCCTCCTGGTGCCGGGAATGCGTCTATCGCGCGACATGCTCGAGTCGGAACGCAAACGGGTCGCCGACTACTTGAAGGAACACGGTTTTTTTACCCTGGGCCCCGACGCCATTGGCTTTGACCTCGACACCCTCGGCCATCCCTACCGTGCCGACGGAGTGTGGGTGGTGCAAAACTGGATTCGCGACGGCGAATTTGGTCCGCAAGAAGAACCGCACCGCCCCTGGTACATCGGGCAAGTGCGCTTGGCCGACTCGCTGAACTACGGCTTGAACGAACAGGGAATCCGCCGGCTTCACCTGCTTAAAAAGGGCGAGCTTTACCGCGCCTCGGCGGTCGCCCAAAGCCAGGAGTGGCTGCGCCGGCTCGACGCCTTTCAAAACCAGCAATGGCGGCTGAGTCCGCGCGGAGACAGCCTCGACGCCGAACTGGTGCTGCAGCCCGCCCCGCGCGTGGGCGTACTTTGGGAGGCTGAGGGCACCAACACTTCAGGCATTTATGGCGTGCAAACGGCCTTTGAGGTGCGCGACCGCAACCCTTTGGGCGGACTCGAGGCCCTCAGCGGCAAGCTTGCGGGCGGACTCGGCGTCGCGATCGGCGACACCAGCCAGCTGTTTCGCACCTACTTCTACGAGCTCGGCCTTGCCCTTGAGGTGCCTGATTTGCTGGGGCTTCCGAACGTCAAGCGCAACCAAGCGCGGAGCAGCGCCAACGTCAGCTTGGCCCGACAGTACCGCCGCGAGTTTGACCGCTTGGCCCTCAGCGGCGAACTGCTCTATCACTGGGAAGGGAAAAAGGCCACCACCTGGGACGTCAAGCCGCTCTTTGCCAGCTACATTGGGCTGCGCGGAATCGACTCGAGCTTCTATGCCGCCTTGGCCAGCAAATCGGGCTTTCAAAACGTGTTCATCGTCGGCCCCCGCCTCAACGTCAAGCGGCCCTCGGTCAGCGAAGGGCGCTGGTCGCGCCGCAGCGAATGGTCCTTTGAAACCTCGGGCATCCTCACTGACTTGGGATTCCGGGCGGTGCGCGGGGCCCAGGCCGACCCCTACACCGTGGCGGGCGTTCCTTTTGCGCACTACGTGCGGGCAGAAGCCGACTACCGCTGGCGGTTCCGCGGGCGGCAGCGCCGCGAAGGGGCCGTTCGCTTGCAGGGCGGATACCTTCACGCCCTCTCCAACAGCCCGGGGCTTCCGCCCTTTGAGCGCGCCTTCTACGCCGGCGGTTCCAACGACCTGCGCTCGTGGATCAACTTTCGCATCGGACCGGGCGCCCTGCCCAAAGCCGTGTTCGACACCGCCGGATTCTTGGGATCGGGCAGCGTGAAGCTGTTGGCCCAGGCTGAATGGCGCTTTCCCATCTTGGGTTCGACCTTTGGCGCCCTCTTTGCCGACGCCGGAAACGTGTGGCTCACCTCGGCCAACGCCAAGTCGGCCCAATGGGGCCTGATGAACGACCCCGAACTCCGCAAGGCCGTCAGCTTCAACCCCCTGAACGTGCCCCGCCAGACCGCCCTGGGCTTGGGATTCGGACTGCGCTACGACTTTGAGTTCTTCATTGCCCGCGCCGACTTGGGCCTGCAGGTCTACGACCCGCGGCGAACGGCGACCGGCGACGCGTGGTGGCGGCCGGTGGGCGGACTCCGTCGCAGCGCCCTTCAGGTCGCCATTGGCCTTCCGTTTTAAGCGTTTAGGAGCCGCATTCTGTGGGAAACTTCCCGGCCTCAACCTGGGCAGGGCCGATTTTTTTCGCTAGGTTTGCAGCTCATTCAACTAAAGCGTTTCCCCATGGCAACCGATCGTATCGTCAGCCTGCTCGGCGACCAAGCCGACTACCTCCTGAAGCACCAGTGCACTAAAGTCCGCAAAGAAGACCTGCACCTCCCCTCGCCGCACTTCGTTGACGACTACTTCATTGCCAGCAACCGCAACAACCCCACGCTGCGCGCGCTTCAAACGCTGTACGGAACAGGTCGCCTCGGCCAATCAGGCTACCTCAGCATCCTCCCCGTAGACCAAGGCGTGGAGCACAGCGCCGGCGCCAGCTTCGCCCCCAACCCGATCTACTTTGACCCCGAGAACATCGTCAAACTCGCCATCGAATCCGAGTGCAATGCGGTGGCCTCGACGTTTGGCGGACTCGCCATACTCAGCCGCAAGTACGCCCACAAGATTCCGTTCATGGTGAAAATCAACCACAACGAATTCTTGTCGATGCCCAACCAGTACGACCAGACGATGTACGGCAGCGTCGAAGACGCGTGGAACATGGGCGCCGTGGCCATCGGGGCTACCGTGTACTTTGGGGCCGAAGAATCGCGCCGCCAGCTGCTCGAAGTCGCCGAAGCCTTTGAGCGCGCCCGCGAACTGGGCATGGCCACGGTACTGTGGACCTACACCCGCAACAGCGGATTCAAGCAAGACGGCGTCGACTACCACACCTCAGCGGACCTCACGGGCCAGGCCATTCACTTGGGCGTGACCATTCAGGCCGACATCATCAAGCAGAAGCTTCCGACCAACAACGGCGGCTACAACGCGACTAAGCACGGCAAAACCCACCCCAAGGTCTACACCGACCTCAGCAGCGACCACCCCATTGACCTGACCCGCTACCAAGTGCTCAACAGCTACGCCGGCCGCGTCGGCGTGATCAACTCGGGCGGCGAATCCAAGGGCGCCAGCGACCTCAGCGAGGCCGTAGCCACGGCGGTAATCAACAAGCGCGCGGGCGGACAAGGCCTCATATTGGGCCGCAAGGCGTTCCAGCGTCCGATGAACGAGGGCATCGACCTCCTCCGCACGATTCAAGACGTGTACCTGGACTCGTCGATCACCATCGCTTAAGTTTTCGCCTCATGTCTGAATGGTTCCACCGCAAAGGCGAGTCGATTACGACGCCGACCGAAGAAAAAAAAGATAGCCCCGACGGCCTTTGGCACCTCTGCCCCAAGTGCAAGGTGATGGTTGACAACGAGGAGCATCAAGCCAAGCTTTGGGTCTGCGGCAACTGCGGGCACCACAACGGCATTGACGCCGCTGAGTACTTCAGCTTTCTCTTTGACGAAGGCCAGTACACTGAGCTCGACGCCAACTTGATTTCAGCGGACCCGCTGAAGTTTGTCGACACCAAGGCATACCGCGACCGCCTCAAGGCGACCCGCGCCAAGACCGGCTTGACGGACGCCCTCACGAGCGGAACCGGCAATCTCGACGGCATGCCCGTGACCATTGCGGCCATGAACTTCAAGTTCATTGGCGGATCCATGGGATCGGTGGTGGGCGAGAAAATTGCCCGGGCCATCGACCACGCCCGGCTGAACAAGCAGCCCTTCATCATGATCAGCAAGTCGGGCGGCGCCCGCATGATGGAGGCCGCGTTCTCGCTCATGCAGATGGCCAAGACCTCGGCCAAGCTGGCCCAGCTCGACGACGCGGGGCTTCCCTACGTTTCGGTGCTGACCGACCCCACCACCGGGGGCGTGACGGCGTCGTTTGCCATGCTGGGCGACGTCCACATCGCCGAACCGGGAGCGCTGATTGGCTTTGCCGGTCCGCGCGTGGTCAAAGAGACCATTGGCAAAGACCTTCCCGAGGGATTCCAAACATCCGAATTCCTGTTGGAACACGGCTTTGTCGACCAGATTGCCGAGCGTTCCCAGCTCAAAGGCACCCTGGCCGCTTGGCTCCGCGCGGTGCGCAACGAGGCGCCGGCCCAGGCCTAGCGTCGGGCGCGTCGGTATTTTTAGTATCTTTGCAGTCCTCGAACGTCGAGGAACATTACAGCACAAACATCGAAAATCGATTAAGGCATGTACCTAAATTCTGAAAAGAAGCGCGAAATCTTCGCCACGCACGGCAAATCTGCTGAAGATACCGGAACGGCTGAAGGCCAAATCGCACTGTTTACCTATCGTATCAACCACCTTACGGAGCACTTGAAGAAGAACCGTAAGGATTTCAACACTGAGCGTTCCCTGGTTCGCTTGGTCGGCAAGCGCCGTAGCCTTCTGGACTACTTGCATAGCACTGAGATTAACCGCTACCGTGCGATTGTCGAAAAACTCGGCCTCCGTAAGTAAGGTCGTTTTCGAACGATTTATACGCAAAGGCAATCCCCAAAAGGGTTGCCTTTTGCTGTTCCTAAACGAGGCCCCATTAATTCGCAATTGAGAAGATGAAAGCTCCCCTACCCGTGATCCAAGAGATCGCACTCCCCGATGGTCGTACCATCACTATTGAAACGGGCCGCATGGCCCGCCAGGCCGACGGATCGGTTCTGGTTCGCTGCGGCGGAACCGCCCTTTTGGCAACCGTCGTTTCGGCACCTGAAGCACGCGAAGGCGTGGACTTCATGCCGCTGACCGTGGAATACAAAGAGAAATTCGCATCAGCCGGCCGCGTTCCGGGCGGATTCCTGAAGCGCGAAGGCCGCCCAAGCGACCGCGAGATCCTCGTGGCCCGTCTGGTGGACCGCGTGCTTCGCCCCCTCTTCCCTGAGGACTACCATGCCGAAACCCAGGTGATCATCACCCTGCTGTCGTTTGACCAGGAGGTGGCCGCCGACAGCCTTGCCGGCCTCGCCGCTTCTACCGCCCTCGCGGTGAGCGACGTACCGTTCAACGGACCCATTTCTGAAGTGTGCGTAGCCCGCATCAACGGCGAATTCGTCATCAACCCTAGCCCCGCCGCCCTTGAAGAAGCCGACATCGAAATGATGATCGGCGCGTCAAAAGACAGCGTGGTGATGGTCGAAGGCGAAATGAACGAAGTTTCTGAAGCCGAAATGCTCGAAGCCATTCGCGTGGCCCACGAAGCCATCAAGGTTCAAATCGACGCGCAGCTCGCCCTGGCCGCTCAGGTCGAAGGCGCCAACCCCAAGCGCAGCTACAGCCACGAAACTCACAACGAAGAGCTCAAAAAGCGCGTGTGGGACGCGACCTACGCCGGTGCTTTTGAGGTGGCCGGCCGCAAGCTGACCAACAAAGCCGAGCGCAGCGAGGCCTTCAAGGCGGTGTACACGGCCTTTGCCGCTACGCTTACCGAAGAAGAGCTCGCTCAGTACGGTTCGCTGGCCAAGGTGTACTACCACGAGGTAGAGTACCACGCCATGCGCAACCAGATTCTGGAAAACGGTACCCGCCTCGACGGCCGCAGCACCACCGAAATTCGCCCCATCTGGTGCGAGACCGACGTGCTCCCCGGCCCCCACGGTTGCGCCCTGTTCACGCGCGGCGAAACGCAGTCGTTCACGACCGTCACCTTGGGTACGGCCCTCGACAGCAACCGCATCGATGCCGCCACCTTCATGGGCGACGAGCGCTTCTACCTGCACTACAACTTCCCCCCGTTCTCTACGGGTGAAGCCCGCATGCTGCGCGGAACCAGCCGCCGCGAAATCGGCCACGGCAACCTCGCCCCGCGCGCCCTCAAAAAAATGATTCCGGCCGAGAACCCCTACACGGTTCGTGTGGTATCGGACATCTTGGAGTCGAACGGTTCGAGCTCAATGGCTACGGTATGTGCCGGAACCCTTGCCCTCATGGACGCCGGCATTCCCATCACCCGTCCGGTGAGCGGAATCGCCATGGGCCTCATCACCAACCCCGAAACGGGCAAGTTCGCCGTACTGAGCGACATCTTGGGTGACGAAGACCAC
>SYCM01000112.1 GCA_005786915.1 Bacteroidota bacterium
AGGGCCGTGGATACGCGACGCAAGCCGGCGCCCGGGTGCTTGAATGGGCCCGAAACCGCGGCGAATGGACCTGCCTCGACGCCTACACGGCGGTGGGCAACGAGGCCTCCGACGCGGTGCTTCGCAGGCTCGGGTTCACCGACTTGGGAATAGGATTTCCCGAGGCTTTTCCCGATGAGGAATCGCGGATTTGGCGGATTTCCTTAGGTTCTTAAGTAGGTACGTTCGACCTTTGGTTGAGTGAGTACTTCGGTACTTCCTCAAAGCGCTGCGCATTTTTTCAAACGGAACCTATCTTAATTGCCTGATTTACTAGAAGATGTTCAATTTGAGTTCAGTGCAAAAAAAGTAAATCCGGATTTATCCGAATGATTTGATGGCTCATACTTGGGCAAGGGCGTGCACGGGTTCCGTGATGCGGCCATCGGCAAATGGGTAGACGATGATGACATGCATACCCCAGTCTGCCCAGGAGCTAGCCTCGCTACTTAGCGAGGACCCGTACTTCGTGAGCATTCAAGGCCAGCGATGCCCCCAAGGTCACGGATTTAGGGGAAATCAGGTCGTCCCAGGTTGTTTCGCGCAAAGCCGTCGGCACATTGAACGTCACCGCCGTCGTCCGCGTATTGATGAACACCAGCACGCGGTCTCCGTCGAGCTCGCGCTCAAACGCCAGTACGTTGGGGTGCGCGTAGGGCTTTAGGCTGCCGTAGCGCAGCTCGGGGTGCGCCACTCTGAGGGCGTACAGCTGGGCGAAGCGATCGGAAAGCCCGGGGTTCGCCGACCAGTTCACCGGGTCTTTGGCAAAAAAGCTCGTGGTTCCGGACTCGCCCACCTCTTGGCCTGAGTACATGAGGGGAACTCCGCCCATCAGCACCGCCGCCGCCTGAGCCGCAAACGACGCCTCCACGCCCCCAAAGAGGGTCACGGGCGTTGCCTCCCAAGCCGACTGGTCGTGGTTGGTCGCGAAGCGGAGCCTGACGGCGGGGGAAGCGGTTTTTTCGGCGTTGTGGGCAGCAAAAAGCTGGGTCGCCGGCGCCTGCGCGTCGCCAAACACCTGCTGCAGCTGATAATTCCAGTTCCATCCGTACAGCAAGGGCATGCCCGCCTGGTAGTGGTCGGGGCGCTCGCCCTCGGTCAGGAACAGCAGCTTGCGGTCGGTGATGCCCTTGAGGCTGTCCATCGCCGACTTCCAAAACGCAAACGGAACGTAGTCTGCCGCGTCAAACCTAAAACCGTCGACCCCAACCTCGTTCACCCAGAACTTCATGGCGTCAATCATGGCCGCGTGCAGCTCGGGGCGGGCGTAGTTCAGGTCGGCCACGTCCTGCCAGTTCGTTCCCGGCGGGTGAATGATCTGGCCTGCCGCATTTTGCGTGTACCACTCGGGGTGCTGCGCAATCCAGGGGTGGTCCCAGGCGGTGTGGTTGGCCACCCAGTCCATGATGACCGCCATCTTGCGGTCGTGGGCTGCCGCCACGAGGGCCTTGACGTCGTCGATCGTGCCAAATTCCGAATCCACGGAACGGTAGTCGGCCACGCAGTAGGGCGAACCGACGGCCTTTAAGTCGCCCATTTTGAATACGGGCATGAGCCACAACGTGTTCACGTGCAGGGACTTGATGCGGTCCAAATCGGCCGTCACGGCGGCAATCGTTCCGGCCGAAGAGTGCGCGCGCGGATTCACTTCATAGAGCAAAAGGTCTTCGGTATCTACCACGTCGGTCAGGGAATTCCAAGGTTGAGGCTGGGGCTCGGGGCGGCAGGCAAGCGTTGCCGCGGCCATTCCGATTCCGAGTACAACAAAGTGCGGTTTCACGGTTCAAACCTACGGAGAAAGCCCCACCTTTGCGTTCATGAATGCTTCACCTAAAGTTTGGAAGATGCTTTTGCTTAACTGGCTCTTCGTTTATCCGTTAATTAACCTGTTGATACCCGCTGTGTTTCCGTTGACGGAAGGCTGGCCAATGCCTGCCCGAACTTTGGTGCTCACGTTGATCCTGGTTCCCGTAATGGGGTTGGCATTGCCGCGGCTGCACCGTCGATTTGCAGCTTGGTTGAGCAAATAAGCACTTAACTTAGGACGCACGATGAAGCGCCTTGCCCTGTACCTCGGCCCGCTCGGTTTTGCGGCCCTGCAATTTTCGGGATTTCCCGCCCAACAGAGCCTGGTCATGGGCACCGCCTTCTGGATGCTTTTGTGGTGGTTCACCGAGGCCATTCCCCTCGGAATCAGCGCCCTGATTCCCCTGGTGACCTTTGGGGGCACCGGAGTCCTCACCAACGAAGAACTCGCCAACGCCTACGCCAATCCGCTCATTTACCTCTTTATGGGCGGATTTCTTCTGGCACGCGGCATTGAGCGCCACAATCTGCACCGGCGCCTGGCCCTCGCCATCCTGCGGCGGGTCGGGCACCGCAGCGAAACGGTGCTGGCCGGCGTCATGCTGGCCACCTTCACCTTGAGCCTGTGGATGAGCAATACGGCCACCGCGGTCATGATGCTTCCGCTCACCCTGTCGCTCCTGACTCACCTGCCGGGCGAAAACGCCCAACTCGAGCGGAGCGTACTGCTGGGCATGGCCTGGGGCGCCAACCTCGGCGGCATCGGCACGCTCATCGGCACTCCGCCCAACCTGGTGTATGCCGCCTTTCGCGAAGAAGCCGTCGGCGTCCAAACCGGGTTCATGGAATGGACCGCGGTAGCTTTTCCGCTCGCCCTGGTGCTCCTGGTCCTTGCCTACCTCGTGCTGCGGCGCGGACTCCCCTCAGTCGACCTCGGCGACCTGGAGTGGCCCGAATCCGCCCCTTGGTCTAAAGCCGAAGTGCGCGTAGCCCTGATTTTTGGCGCCACGGCGCTGCTGTGGATGACCCGGCAATGGGTAGAGCCGCTCGTCACCCCCTACGGCTGGGCTTTGCCCGACCAAGTTATTGGGATGGCCGGAGGCATCCTCATGTTTGCGGTGCGCGACGGCAAGGGCTCACCCTTGCTTCGCTGGAAGGACGCGCGCAAAATCGAATGGGGAATTCTTCTGCTCTTTGGTGGCGGACTCTCCCTTGCCGCGGGCATGCAGGCCTCAGGATGGCTCGACGCGCTCGAGGCCCTGTCGGGACACCCCATGCCGGCGTGGGTGTGGATTTTCATCTTCGCCGCCTTTGGCGTGTGGACCACCGAGCTGTTCAGCAACATGGCGTTGGTGAGCGGAACCCTGCCGGTCGCCCTAGCCGTCGCCTCCGCCCAGGGGCTGGCGTTTGAACAGCTGGCCCTTCCGCTCACGATCGGTGCCAGCTGCGCCTTCATGCTCCCCATGGCGACGCCGCCCAATGCGATCGTGTTCAGCTCCGGAAAAGTAACGGTGCCCTACATGGCGGGGCGCGGATTTTGGCTCAACATCTGGGCCACCCTGGTCATTGGGCTGGCGTTTAGTTTCATTTAAGTCATCCTGATCAAGGTCCTAAATGGTTGGACTTAAAGAAGAGGACTTTAGAGATTTTAAGCTCTACCGAATTCACGCAATAAATCAATCCTACCTGCCTGTTTATCTGTATCCAACGTCGATTGCCCGTTATTCGAGTACCAAGGTTCGGGAATCGGGTGAGCAACCCCATCACATGATTTACGTTTTGTTCAAATTCCCGAGCAGTCAAATCGCCAAACGCTATCTGTAAGCTTTTAATCTCTGCCGTGATTGCATCTGCCACGCGCACAGAGATGACGATCTTCACGTGTCGTTACACTATCCTCCGATTCATCCATTCCGTGAGGCCAATCACCTTTTGGGCACCATTGCTCATTTCGTGATCAAACACGTCTTCGTCGCCGTTCCAGTCGATGGTAATTTCGCCGGTAACGGAATCCCTGTAGCCCTTAAGCGCCACCTTATCCTTGACCGCCTCTAAATAGCGGAGCTTGTGTTTCGCCAATTCCACATGCGGATCGAGCTGGTCAAAAAATGAGGCGTCGACGACCGAGCTGAAGCCGTGGCCCTCACGTTCGAGTTCGGCAAGCCATTCAATCAGCTCGCCCTGGATCAATTGCTGAACTTCCATTTCTTCTTTGGTTAAAT
>SYCM01000113.1 GCA_005786915.1 Bacteroidota bacterium
CGCGAGAATTTTCTTGGCGTCGTCTTGACCGATCACGTACTCGTCGAGGCGGGCTCGGATTTCGGCCGGCTTCGGAAGTTCCATCGACCCGAGGGCCAAGGCGTCGGCTTCGTCGGTCTCTTCCTCAAGAATGTGGTGGGCCTGCTCAATGCAGTTGGCGCAAATCTGCGCGTCCAATCCCGACACCAGCAGCCCGGCCTCGGTGGACGGTCGTCCACAAAAAGAACACTGGTTGGCGTCGGTCATGGATTCAGGGACTTAAGCTCGGGCCTTGCTGACGAGCACCTCGTCAATCATTCCGTAGGCCTTGGCCTCTTCTGAGGTCATCCAGTAGTCGCGGTCCGAATCGTGCTCCACCTTGTCAAACGACTGGCCGGAGTGCGAAGCAATGATTTCGTACAGCTCCTTCTTGAGCTTGAGGATTTCCTGCAGCGTGATTTCCATGTCGCTCGCTTGTCCTTGGGCGCCGCCCATTGGCTGGTGTATCATGACGCGGCTGTGCTTGAGCGCGGACCGCTTGCCCTTGGCGCCGGCACAAAGCAGCACGGCACCCATGGAGGCCGCAATGCCCGTGCAAATCGTGGCCACGTCAGGGGCCACCACCTGCATGGTGTCGTAAATTCCGAGACCTGCGTACACGCTGCCGCCGGGGCTGTTCATGTAGATCTGAATGTCCTTTTTGGCGTCGGCCGACTCCAAAAAGAGCAGCTGGGCCTGAACGATGTTGGCGACTTGGTCGTTGATTCCGGTTCCGAGAAAAATAATTCGGTCCATCATCAGGCGCGAAAAAACGTCCATCTGGGCCACGTTGAGCTGGCGCTCCTCAATGATGTAGGGAGTCAACGAGTTGTCGACGTAGTGCTCAAGGTGCATGCTGTTGATGCCCTTGTCGAGCATCGCGTAGCGCTTAAATTCTTTTCCGAAATCCATGGGGATCAATTACTTCTGAGTTTTGTTCACTTCTTTGACAAAGTCCGCGTAGGTCGCTTTGATTTCTTTTTTGCCGAAGGCGCCCAGCACGAACTGCATCAATTTACGCTGCAAAAGCTGTTCCGAATACTGCTCGGCCTGGGCCCGCTCCTTCAGTAGGTTGAGGGCGACAGGCTGGGCCTCTTCGGCGCTGAGCTCGCGGCCAAACTGACGCATGCGGGCTACGACTTCCCCGGTGACGAAGTCGACGAGCTCTTCGCGGTGCACGTGAATGTGGTGATCCTTAACCAACTTGGTCTCGATGAGCTGCCAGCGCATAGCCTTCTCGGTCTGCGGCCACTGCGCCTCTACTTCGGCTGAATCCAGTGGCTTTTCACCGGAGGTCGTCATCCACTTTTTCAAAAACTTCGCGGGGAGCTTAAACTTAGTTTCCATAAGCTTGTCGCTGGCGAGGTTGAAGAAGTGCTGCTCGGCGTCGCGCTGGTAAATTTGAGTCAGTTCTTCCTTGATTTTGGCGCGGAGCCCCGCTTCGTCTACAACCACGCCCTCCCCAAAGAGTTTGTCAAACAGCTCGGCATTCAGGGCCGCCGGCTCGATGTGGTAAATCTGCTCCAGCTTGAATCGGAAGTAGCCGGTCGCCAATGCGCGCTCTTCAGCGGTAAAACCAAGTACTTGGTACAGATCAAAGTCCTTTTCAAAGTCGCTCACGTCGAGGACCAAACTGTCGCCCTTAGCTAGGGCCTTAAGGTCTTTCTTCAGCGAACGTCCGTTCACCGCGTTGAGGCCGAAGCGGCCGTGCTTGTGGGCCGCGCCTTCAACTACCTCACCCTTCTTGGTGACAATGTCAAAGTGACCATAGAAAAGGTCGTTGTCGCCCGCCGTTTCGACCTCGCTCATGCCGCCGTAGCGCTGGCGAAGGTTTTCCACTTCCTTGTCGAGGTCTTTTTCAGTGGGCTCCATGACGTAAAACGGAATTTTCACCTTGTCGCTGACCTCAAGTTCAAGGGCCGGAGCCACGCCGAGCTCAAACACAAACGTGTTGGATTCTGCCGTGAAGTCCACGTCGCCGGCCACAGGCAAGGGCTGGCCCAGAACGTCGATTTTCTCGCGCTCCAGGTAGGCATACAGCTCGTCCTGCAGGCGCTTGTTGATTTCGTCGGCGGTAATCGGTCCCTCGTACTGCTTGCGGATCAGCGTCATGGGCGCCATGCCCGGGCGGAATCCTGGAATCCGTGCCTTTTTGCGGTAGTCCGTGAGCTGCTTTTCTACAGCTTCAGCATACTCGCTGCGTTCGATGGTTAGCGATAAGCGCGCGTTCAAATCGGCGTCGACGGTCCAGTTTGCGTTCATGGCGAAATAGTATTCGAAAAAGGAGTGCAAAGGTAGGTAGTGTACCTTTGGGAAAAATACACTGTGGTGAAGAACTCCCTCATCCTCCTTGCCCTAGGCACGATGCCTCTTGCATCGTTCGCCCATAGTCCCGAGTTTTCGGTGTACGGCGGACTCCCGATGTTCCTTTGCGACCAAGCCTCGCCCTTTAGCAAATGGGGCGCGCGTGAGGGCGGAATCGACGGGCTTAACCTCACTGCGGGCGGTGAGCTCCAACTTCCGCTTTGGAACGACTGGAGCATGCACGCCGGTTTGGACCTTTATTCGATCCGCGCCCTGGGCTCGGCCGCCACAACCCAGCTGACCGGCGCTTCTCCGCGCTTGGGTCTCGGGTACGTCCGCCCCGTGGGCAACGCCGTGGTCCAGTTGCGCGGTTCGCTCGGACTGGCCTCCATGCGCACGACGCAAACCGTGGGCGGCGTCAAAACCAAGCTCAACGAAGGCCTGTACACCTGGGGATCGCTCTCGGCGCCGGCGTCGCTCGGTCTGCGCGCGTCCATTCCCTACGGTCCCGGCCGAGTGTACGCCGAGCTCACCTACCGCTACTTCATGTTTGACGACGGCCTCGACGGCCTCGGCGGCGGCGGAACCCGCATCGGCGGCCACGACGACCAAATGCTCCTTAGCGTGGCTGGCTACACCTGGAACCTTACCCAAGTTCAATCGCGCAGCCAGCGCGAGCTGACGGCCGCGAAGAAGGCCGCCGAATCAGTGCCCAGCCTCAAACGCGCCAACGAAGAGCTGAAGATTGCCCAAGCTGAGCTCGCCGACGAACTCGAAGTGACCAAAGTGCAGAAGCAAAAAGCCGAATCGCGCCTGGACAGCCTTGAAAAAGGCCTGGCCCAAACGTCGTTGACCGCACCGAGCGCCTCACCTTCGATGGCGCCGGGCGCTGCCCAAACTTTTGACTCCTCAGGGGGCGCTGCCAAAGGCGTTCAGTATGTTGTGGTGGTCGGCAGCTTCCGCAGCGACCG
>SYCM01000114.1 GCA_005786915.1 Bacteroidota bacterium
ACCAGCCTGAGGCCTACATTCCGTCGAGCGGAACCTACATCGAGAAGGACCTCAGCATCAACGACGAGATCGAAAAACTGCGGCTGTCGACGACCTCTTCGCTGCTGAGCGGGCGCCGCGACGTGCTAGTAGTGGCCTCGGTTAGCTGTCTGTACGGCATGGGCAACCCCGAAGCCTTCAAGAGCCAGCAGGTCCAGGTCGCCGCAGGGCAAAAAATCAGCCGGCAAAAGTTCCTGCACGCCTTAGTCCAGGGCCTGTACAGCCGCACCGAGGGTGAGTTTAAACGCGGAACCTTTCGCGTCAAGGGAGACTCCGTCGATGTTTTTCCGGCCTACGGCGACATTTTTTACAAGGTGTTGTTCTGGGGCGACGAAATCGAGCGCATCGAGCAGTGGGACCCCGTGGCCAACGAGCGTCAGGCGGCGATGGAACAGCTGCGGATTTTCCCGGCCAACCTTTTCGTCACCACGCCCGACATGCTGAATGGGGCCATCAAGCAAATCGAGCTCGACCTCGGGGCGCAAGTGGCCCACTTCACCAGCATGGGGCGTCCGCTCGAAGCCAAACGCCTCGAGGAGCGCACGGTATTTGACCTCGAAATGATTCGGGAGCTGGGATACTGTTCGGGCATCGAGAACTACTCGCGCTACCTCGACGGGCGGGCGCCCGGAACCCGGCCATTCTGCCTGCTGGACTACTTTCCCGATGACTTTTTGATGGTGGTCGACGAGAGCCACGTCACGCTTCCGCAGGTGCGCGCCATGTACGGTGGCGACCGCAGCCGCAAGGAGAACCTCGTGGAGTATGGCTTTCGCCTTCCGGCCGCGATGGACAACCGCCCGCTCATGTTCGGAGAATTCGAGCAGCTGCAAAACCAAACGATTTATGTGTCGGCCACGCCGGCAGACTACGAGCTTGAAAAGTCCGAGGGCGTCGTTGTGGAACAGCTCATTCGCCCCACCGGCCTGCTCGATCCCGTGATTGAGGTGCGGCCCATCGAGAACCAGGTCGACGACCTCATGGAGGAGGTTCGGCTGCGCAGCGAGCGCGACGAACGCGTGCTCGTCACCACCCTCACCACGCGCATGGCCGAGGAACGGACCAAGTACTTTACGCGCTATGGGGTGCGATGCCGCTACATTCACAGCGACGTCGAGACCATGGAGCGCATTGAAATCATGGACGCCTTGCGGGCCGGACTCTTTGACGTCCTCATCGGAGTCAACCTGCTTCGCGAGGGACTCGACTTTCCTGAGGTGTCGCTGGTCGCCATCATGGACGCCGACAAAGAGGGCTTTTTGCGGAGCGAGCGTTCACTCGTGCAAACTATCGGCCGTGCGGCGCGAAACGTGAACGGGATGGCGATTTTTTATGCCGACAAAATGACGGATTCGATGGCCCGAACCATTCGCGAAACGGAGCGTCGCCGAGCCAAGCAGCAGGCCTACAACGAGGCCCATGGAATGACGCCCACGGCGCTCATCAAGAAGGACCGTTCAAGCGTGTTCACGCAAAAGTCCGCCGAGTCAGCCGCCGCAGAGGTGCGCCGCACGACGCTGGCCGAAGCCCTGCCCAAGTACGCTACCGAGGAGCAGCGCAAGTCCAAGGCGGCCGAACTGCGACGCGAAATGGAAAAGGCCGCTAAGGAACTCGATTTCATGCGGGCGGCGGAGCTGCGCGACGCCATCACGGCGCTTTCCGCCAGCAACTAGCCGCAAGCATCAAATAAAAGCCCCGCCGTGCGGCAGGGCCTTTGAGGTTGGTTGCGGTGCAACGAACTACTTCTTCTGAATGTCTTCGATCCAAACGTCAAAAATTAGGGTCGCGTTGGGCGGAATCACTCCGCCGGCACCCGCCTCCCCATAGCCAAGGGCCGGGGGAATGATGAGTTTGGCGTGGCTGCCCTTTTTTAGGCCGATGAGGCCCTGCTGCCATCCTTTGATCACGCGACCTTGGTTGCCGCAGGTCACGGGAAACGCTTCGTACGGCTCGCGCTGGGGGTTGTACTGCCCCCAAGCCTGGGCCACCGCCTTGACGCTGGAATCAAACGGCTTGCCGTTGTTCAGGTAACCCGCATAGTGCACCAAAGCTTGGTCTCCGTCGGCGAGGGCTTCGCCTTCTCCTTCGGTCAGCACGAGGACTTTGAGGCCTTCGGCACGGCTTTCGGCTTTGGAAATCCACTCCGCGTACTTCTTCTCGAAGGCTTCGGAATTCACGGTTCCGTCGACGATCCACGAAAACTCCGCGGCGCGAACCGCGCCTTTAGCGGCAGCCTCCTCGGCAGCCTTGGCGGCCTTGGCCTGGGCTCCCGCTACGCCGTCGGTAAAGACTTTGGGCGCGTTAAAGTCCTTGGCGGCCTTGCCCTGACGGATGATTTTCACCTTCATGGTGATGGGCGTCTTGGGCATGTCGCGGGGGTCGCGCTCGGCATTGGCGATTTCGGTCACCTTCTCAATGCCGGCAATCACTTTACCGAAAATGCTGTGGCGGTCGTCGAGCCACGGCGTGGCTACTTCGGTGAT
>SYCM01000007.1 GCA_005786915.1 Bacteroidota bacterium
CAAAATGGTATAGGTTCCGGGGGCCAGGCTGAGGCTGTATTCCCCGTCAAAGTTGGTGATGGTGGTCAGTGAAGTTCCTTCGACCAGAATTTGTGCCCCGGGCATGGTTTCACCGGTCGCGCCGTCGACCACGGTACCCGTGAGCTTGGCGGACTGGGCCCATGCGCCCGAAACAGAAAGAAGTAAAGCCGAGAAAATGAGGAGGATGCGGTTCATAGCCTAGGGTGCGTTGCGTGATGCGTTCAGGGTGCAAAGCACGCAAAACCGCTTAACCTCAACTTTACGGGTATGTTAGCCCGCTGTTATCAAGCTGACCTCAGCCGAGGTCGTTCAGCCAAGTTTCCAGGCTGTTGACGTCTTTTTGGTAGCTGTGCTTCCACATCCAGCGCGAAAGGCGCACGACCAACGGCATCATCGCGAGGGTCACGCCGAGCCCTGTGAGCAGCAATTTGGGCTTCATCAGCAGCACCGAAGCGTCGGGCTCCTGCGCACCAATGGTTCCGCCGAGAAAGAAGCCAGTCATCGCAGACACCGGGAAGGCGATGCCCGCCCAGTACGTTTGAAACCGATGCCAGTCGCGAAATTCCAGCAGGAGCTGCTCGGCAAACTGCCGAATCGGCTGGTCCATGCGCACCTGGCGAAGGCGGCGCACCAGCGGAATCATGCGCAGCGTCACCGCCGTATTGAAGGCGACGAGGACCAAAATTCCGCCGCGCAAAATCCACGAAGGCGTCACGGCGAGCACGTAGAGGTAAAAAGCGGTGATGACCAGCGAAAACGCAATTCCGGCGTACTGCCGGCGCAGCGCACTCCGCACCAAGGGGGCTGGCATTGTCGGGCCGGCGTGGGGCGTGGCGGCGGCGGGGCGGGCGGGGGCTTCGGCGGGTTCGGCCGACTTCCATGCGCCCTCGAGGTCGAATTCGCTTAAGGGTTGAGCCATTGCTGAAGTTGTTTTTTAATGCGGTGAACTTTGACGTTGACGTGGTTGGCGGTGATTCCGAGGGTTTCGCTGATTTCTTCGGCGCGGAACCCTTCGAGGTGCAGCGCGATGAGGGCGCGGTCGGCCTCGTTCAAGCGCATCAAGACGTGGTGGAGCCGCTCGGCCGCGTCGCTGCGCGCCTCAGGATCGTGCCCGGGCTCGGGCGCCGCCTCGACACCCACAGTGGCCGGACGGCGGTAGGCCTTGCGCTGCATGGTGAGCAGGGTGTTGAGCGCCACCCGGTAAAGCCAGGTCGAGGCCTGCGCGTCTCCGCGAAAGCGCTCGAGGGCACCGTGTACCTGAAGGTAAATTTCGTTCCAGGCGTCGTCGGCCTCTTCGCCTCGGGGGCAGTAGAGCCGAATCAGTTTGTGGAGCAGTCCCCGGTGGGACTGCATGAGGTCCCAAGCCGATTCCGTGGCGGGGGTCTTCACGCTTACTTGCCGTTCCAGCCGTCCCAAAATCCTTGGCGGGCGTCGTGCGCCGCGTCGGCCGCGTCGTTGGTGCCCATCCACATTCCGACGATGAGCGCCATCACGGCCAAGTGCGTGTACAGCCAAATCTTTTGCCAGCGCGGACGTTGGCCCCAAGGCTGGTTCGGATCAAACGGATCAAACACAAGAGCAATTCCGATTTGCGCAATCGCCGTACCGGGGTCGCGCTGCACGAGCAGGTAGTACAGTCCCAAGAAGACAAAGCCGCCGTAGAGGGCGCGGTTAATTTTTGGATTCATACCCCATTAGTGACGGTTGCCGGGTCAATATTACAGCGCGGAACCCTCGTGGTCCAATTAGGCCCGTTCCAAAAGGGCCGCGAGTTCGCGCTGGATTGCTTGCTGCCGGTCTAGGGCGTACCATTTGTGCAAATTTTCGCTGTACAAGTGAGCTCGCTCGGGGTCGGCTTTGACGCGCTGCACGAGCTCCTGGGCCTCCACGGGGCGGGGCCCCCAGCTTGAAGTCACTTCAAACGCTTCATTCAACTGAATCGTTTTGGGAATGCTGCGTCCCCCATGGGTTAAGAACTGGTCCATCAACTCGAGGTTTTGGTCGCGCAGAAGTACCCGTGCCTCGATCCGGCCGTTGCTGGCGCGGGCAATCGCGGCTTGAACGGGAACAATTTGCGCCCCGTCTCCGCACCAATGTTCGTTCAAAATCAGCCACTTGGTACCGGCTCGGGCATTGAGGGCAGCGACCTCGGTTTCGGGCTCGAGGCGCAGGCGCTGTGTCAAGCGTTTAACCCGTTGCTGGTTGATAACTAAGTACTTGGCGTAGGGGTCTTCGTCGTTCGGGACCGCGTGGAGCACGTCTTCCAGGTAGAGGTCGATGGGTTGGGCGCGGCTCCAGGCCTGCGCGAAGTCGTTCGCATTCCATGTCATGTCGGATGTAACGCAATTAATGTTCCTTCGTTCTCGGTGGAGGAACTGGCCGTCAACTTGTCAGGTTGCGCGCCGAAGTCCTGTTGCTCGGCGTATCTTTGCCGCCCTGCATTCCACCGCCTCATCGGGGGCGTGGGACCTAGCCTGGAGAGGTGTCCG
>SYCM01000115.1 GCA_005786915.1 Bacteroidota bacterium
CACGTCGGCCATGCCTTCGTTCCAGCCACTTGGCCGCTCCACGGCCTTTTTGAGGCCCCAGTACATTGGGAAGTCGGCGGCGCCGGTGAGGTCCGGATGGGTTTCGAGGTAAAAAGCCTGAGCGTGCGCGCTGTGCACCCATGACTCGCTGTACACGTACAACTGAGGTTCATAAGCCTTGACCGCGGCCATCCATTCGCGCAAAAAAGCTTGATCGGGGTACAGCCAGGTGTCCACCCGAAAGCCGTCGAGCTGGGCCTCCTCGATCCACCACAGGCTGTTTTGAATAAAGTAACGGGCGCAGTGCGGATCGCGGCCGTTCACGTCGGGCATCGACCCGTCAAACCAGCCGTCGGTTTGGAGCTGGCGGTCCCGTTCGGAACCATAGGGATCGTACAGCGTTTGGTAGCGGTGAATCGAACGCGTGGGCGTGCGAAAGCGGCCCAAGGCGCGCTCTTCAGCCGTTTGGCTTCGGTCCGTGGGCCAGGCGTTAAACCAACTGGAATCGGGCGGACTCTGGAAGAGGTAGTGCCCCGTTCCCACGTGGTTGAACACCATGTCTTTGATGGCCTTCATGCCTCGGGCGTGCAGTCCGTCGGCCCAGCGCAGGTAGTCCTCGTGGGTCCCGTAGCGCGGATCAATTCGGTAGTGGTCGGTAATGGCGTATCCGTGGTAGCTGGCCGCCGGCATGTCGTTCTCGAGCAGGGGCATGGGCCACACCGCCGTGGCGCCCAGAGACTTCACGTAGTCCAGCTGGGCAATCATGCCTGCGAGGTCGCCGCCGTGGCGCTTGTAGGGGTGGTTGCGGTCCGTGCCGCGCTCCGCCATGCCCTCGACGTCGTCGTTGCGCGGATCGCCGTTGGCGAAGCGGTCGGGCGTGAGCAAGTAAATCAAGTCGCGCTGGCTAAGTCCTGGGGCCGCCGTGCGGGGGCGGCGGGCCTTAAGGCGCCATTCCGTGCGGACTTTACCCTGGTCCGTTCGGGCCACGACCGCGGCCGTGGAGGGCTTGCTTCCCGGTTCCAATTCCACGGTCACGTACCGGTAGCGCGGATTGGACGCGGGCACGTCCGAAACGACGTGGATTCCGGGTCCCTGGACGTGCGCTGCGCGCAGCGGAACGTCCGCACTCACGAGCAACTCAATTCGGTTGTAGGGCGTGCCCACCCACCAATGCGGGGGGTCGACCCTTAGGTTTTGCGCGGCCACAGAACCCGCAGCAATAAGGGCAAGAGCAAAAATCCGTAGCATAAATTAAAGGTAGGTAAAATGAAAAAGGCCCCCCAATTCGGAGGGCCCCTTCTTCAAACGCTTTAGCGAATTAGTGGCTTACCACTACGCGCTTCACGCTCTTCACGCCGTCTACGGCTACTTCAACGAAGTAGGTGCCGTTGGCTACGTTCAAGTCCGTGTTGATGGTGTTCACACCGGCCTCAACGGCGCGGTCGAGAACCATCACTGACTGGCCGAGGAGGTTCATCACCTTAACCGTGGCCGTACCGGCAGCGCGGGCGCTGAAGGTCACGTTAACGTTGCCGGCGGTGGGGTTCGGAGCAACCGTCAAGGCAGCTACTTCAAGCTCTTCAGAGGTCAAAGCCGGTGAAGAACCGTCGCACTGGTAGCAACGGTCGTAGCAGAACAAGAAGGCTGCGTTAGCCGAAGGAATTACAAGCGTACGGTTGATGTTACCGCCGCCGTCGTCTACACCACAGCTGTCGGTAGCAATGGTTGTTCCCGCGGTACCCTCGTTGGTGCCCCAATCGTTGTTCACGAACTTGTAGAGCTGCGTAGCACCCACGGCTGAAGCCGGGTAGGTAACGGTAATGGACCAGATGTTGCTTCCTTCGTCGGTCATGGCAGAGTACTGATTCGAGGGAGACCAGTCCACCATGGCGTTGGTGCCGTTGGTTCCGCCTTGAGCGGCAAAGTTGCCACCGATGCGCATTCCGTTTGCACCAAGGGTTGCACCGCCACCGAGGTAGTCAGTGATGTCCACCTTGTAGGTCACAGAAACCTGAGCAAAAGCAGCACTCGCAACGAGGGCTGCAGCAAGAGTAAGGGTTTTTTTCATAGTTATAAAAATTGGTGTTGATTAATAGCCCGGGTTTTGTTCCAGGTTTGGGTTTGCGTTGAGGTCCGCGGCAGGAAGCGGGTACAGCGTATAGTAGTTCGGCACCGAAGTTCCGAATTGCTCGCCGCCTTTGAACTGCCAGAGGTAGCTTGACGACGTGAATTTTCCGAAGCGAATCAAATCTTGACGGCGATGGCCCTCGGTGTAGAGCTCCCGTGCGCGCTCGTCCAAAATCTCGTCGAGCGTCAGCGACGTCACGTTCTGGCTATTGTTGCCTAGAGCGCGCTCGCGGACCAGGTTGAAGTAGCCTACGCCCGTAGCCACGTTGCTGCCGCTGCGCACCGCAGCTTCTGCGTACATCAGGTAAATGTCGGCGAGGCGGAAAATCGGGAAGTCGATGTCGACGAAGGTTGCGGGCTCCACTCCGGCGGTGCTGTCGCGATTGATGTTCTTCCACTTCGTGATGCCGATGCCCTGCGTGAAGGTGCCGACGTCAGTGATCGTATCCTCCTGACCGTCCAGGTAGAGGTACTGCGCGCGGTGGTCTCCCGGCAACGTGAACTTATTGGCCCAGTTGAAGGTGCCGCGGTTGCCCTGCCAGCCCGAGGTTGTACCGAAATCGGCTTGATTCATCGATCCGCCCAGGTGGGAGTGCACCAAGAACGTCGTTCCGCCGTAGTTGCGGGTGCGGTTGCCGTCAAATGTGGCCACAAAAATCATCTCGGGCGACAAGTGGTTGTCGGCCATGAAGTTGTAGCCGTAGGTCGGCTCGAGGCTGTAACCGGCATTGATAATGCTCTGGCAATCGGCCATCGCTTCAGCCCACTTCGTCTGGGCACCGTCGGTAAATACGCTCGCGTTCAAGTTGAGCTTCGCCCGAAGCGCCCACAGGGCGCCCTGGTCGGCCCGGCCGTAGTCCGCGGTGCGGGCGGCAGGCAGCGTGGCCTCGATGGAGTTCAGTTCGCCCAAAATCCAGTTGAACAGGTCGGTGCGCGAAATCTGCAAAGGCGGTTCCGAACCCGGACGCACGCTTTCGTCGGCAAACGGAACGTTGCCAAACAAATCCAACGCGTGGTAGTAGCTCAATGCGCGCAAGTAACGCGCCTCGGCGTTCATGCGGCTAATGTCGGCCTTCTCGGCTTCCGTAAAGCTCTTGGTGGCCAAGTAGTCGTCGTTCGAGTACCGAATGAACTCGTTGGCCAGGCTGATTTGGTAGTAGATGCGGTAGTACATCGCGCTGACGAACGGGGAATTGTCGTTCCAGTCCATCGTATTGAGCTCGGGAATACCCGGGTCGGCCCAACCGCAAATCGACTCGTCGGTCGGCAGCTGCTGGAGGTTCCAAAGCACGCGCACGTACTGAGAGAAGCCCTCATCGATTCCGCCGATATCCGGCATGCCCGCGGGGCCGTTGTTGCCCGAAATCGACAAGCCCGCATACAGCTTGGCCAGCACGTTGATGTAGTTTTCAGGCTTGGCATACACCTGCTCGGCCGTCAAACCGTACTTCGGCTTGAGGTTGAGGTCATCTGCACACGATACGGCCATCAGCGCTACGCCGGCAGCCAAAGCGAGGGTTTTTGCAAACTTCATAAGACGGGTGCTTAAAGGG
>SYCM01000116.1 GCA_005786915.1 Bacteroidota bacterium
ATCAGTCGCTGGATGTGGTGGGCGTAGGCGGTGCGCAGGCTTTGGCCGACCGCAACCTGAAGGCAGCGCATTTCGGTCTTACCCGTGTACATCCACTGGGGCAGCGGTAGCTGGTGGTTAAAGTAGTTGAGGTCGGCGTACTCGGGCATTTGGGCCCAGTAAATCCCGCGAACGTACTCCCTCCAGCCCAAAATTTGGCGAATGAACCCCTCGACGGCAGGCAGGGGGTAGGTCTGCGGATCTTGGCGCCAGGCATTTTCTGCCGCTTCAATTGCCTCGCGTGGATGAAGCATTTTGGTATTGAGGGCAAACGAAATCCGGCTGTGGAACAGAAAGTCCTGGTTCTCGGCCAGCGCGTCCTGAAAGCGACCAAACTTCGGAAGACCGTGCCGCACAAAATGGGCGAGGAGTTCGAGCGCTTCGCGGCGGTTGGACGGCCAAGGAAAATCGTCGGCCAACCCGTCGCCCCAGCGCGGAACACCATGGCGATCCAAGCGGGCGTCTAGCTCGCGAAGATCGTGGTGGGCTCGCCATTCGGGTGGCACGGACTGCTTGGGGTCCCAAGCAGATCGGTTGTCGGAGTCAAAATTCCAGGCTCCGCCCTCCGGCTGGCCCGAGGCGTCGAGCAGCACCCCATGACGCACGCGCATCGTCCGGTAAAACGACTCCATGAGGTAGGTTTTCTTCCCAGCAAAGTGGGCGGCCACGCCGGTGCGCTCCGTTAAGAAATGCTCGCTCGGCACGCAGGTTCCCAGGCCGATTAGGGCCTGGTCTACTCGGTATTCGTCGGGCTCCTGGTACTCCACGTCCACCGAAGCAGCCGTTTTGGCAAGCTCGTCCCTCAGGGCCTCGAGGTTGGCGCGCAGGCTGCCCCTTTGGCGCGTATCGTCCAACGTCCAGTGCTCCACCCGGTGGCCGTCGCGCCGCAGCTCCGAGGCGAACTGCTGCATTCCGTGCAGAAAAGCCAGCATTTTTTGCCGGTGGTGGGGCGCGTACTGCAGTTCTTCCCGTGACTCAAAAAGGGCGTAGACTACGTCGTCGCGTACCTCTCGAAACCAGGAGTGCTTGGGATTCAGCTGGTCGCCCAGGATCAAGCGAAGGATCATTCGAGCGGCTTTTTTTTGGATTCGCTGCGGCAGCGTTCGGAACAAAATTTCACCTGATCCCAATCGCGTTCCCATTTTTTGCGCCAGGTGAACGGACGTCCGCAGTGCACGCAGTCCTTCTGCGGGAGGTTGGATTTAGCTACTCCGCGCACGTTTTAGAGCGTCGAAGGTTGGCGGTCGGGTTGGGCGTAGCTCAACGAAACCACCGACTGGCTGTGGTGGTAGGTGTCGAGGCCTTGAGCCAGCAACAGGTCTTCGGGGTGATGCACCAGTCCGCGCGACGCTACCTGCACGCTCGGGTCAAGGTGGACTTCGACCACTGAGCCCACCACGAGGATCGTTCCGTTGGCGAGTGCGTGCTCCTCCATTAACCGAAGGCCGTAGGCGACCGCTGCCTTCCGCACCCGTGGAGCGTGGAGCGAATCAAATACCTGCCATTCGAGGCCTACGGCGTCGAGTTCGCTCTCGCCCTCAGGGTACTTGGCGCTGCACTGGTGCAGTTGGGCGGCCTCGAGCGGTCCGCCCGAAAGCACATGAAAACCAAAACAGCCTTGGGCCCGAACGTAGCGAAGGCCTTGGTGCTCCGCAGTCAGGGGCCGAAACAGAAACCCGAGCTGGGGAGGATTCGCGCTCACGTGCAGCGTTTGACTGAACACCGCAGCATTCGCAGCACCTTCATGTGAAAAGCTGGTGAGCAGGCCCACTTGGCGCGCGCCACCAAGCGAATTAAAGAACTGCGCCCGGTAGCGCGGTTCCCAAGCCTCCCAATCGACCGCGGTAAGCATTTAGGGGCGCAGGCTGCTCATTCCACCGTCGACGCCCAGGACTTGCCCGCTTATCCATTGGTTGTCCATCAGCGCGAGGGCGGCCTGGGCCAGTTCGGCGGGTTGGCCTACGCGCTTGAGCGGATGGCGTTCGGCCGCCGCGGCAGCCCGCGCCTCATTGCCCAAAAGTTTGGACGCCAGGGGCGTGTCGGTGAGTGAAGGCGCAACGGCATTCACGCGGACGGCCGGAGCCCATTCCGCTGCCAGCGAACGCACCAGGCCCTCAACGGCGCCCTTGGCCATGGCAATGCTCGCGTGGTAGCTCATGCCTTGACCTACGGCTACGGTGCTGAACAGCAGGACGGAGCCTTGGGCGTTCCGAAGCGCTTTTTCGGCTTTTTGAAGGACGAGCGCCGCGCCGAGGGCATTGACCTCAAAGTCGCTGCGAAATTCTTCGGGTTTGTAACCCTTGAAGGGCTTGAGGTTGATGCTGCCGGGGGCGTAGGCCAAGCCGTCGAGGTGCTCGGGCAGGCCGGCTCCGTCCCAGGTAAGCACGTCGGCCTGTAGTTCGGTCAATTTGGGATGGGCGAGGCCGGACTCGCTGCGCGACAAGCCAACCACCGCGTCTCCGCGGTTCAGCAGGAGTTCGGTGAGGGCCCGACCGATTCCGCTTCGGTGCCCCACAACAAAGTAGGTTTTCATACCAAGGCTAACACCGCCGGGACTACTTTTGTTGAAACCCTTGACCCATGGCTTTGCATCCGCTCAACCTCACCGAAACTTGGACTCTGTCGGACTGGCAGCACGTGGCTGTCGGCAGCGCCGATCTCCAACTCCGGCCTGCCGACCGCGACGCCGTGAAGGCCAATCGGGCGGCGGTAGAGCGCGGAATTGATTCAGGCCGTGTCGTTTATGGGGTCAACACGGGGTTTGGCGCGCTGTGTACGACCGCCGTGGCGCGCGAAGACCTGCAAGCGCTGCAGCGCAACCTCATCCTTAGCCACGCTGCCGGAGCCGGTCCTTTGGCCGAACCGGCCATCGTTCGCCTCATGCTAGCCTCCAAGGCGAGGAATTTATCTCTTGCGCACTCTGGCGTTCGCCCCGAGTTGCTCGACGCCGTCCTCGCACTGTACCGCGAAGATGCCCTCCCTGAGGTACCCTTAATGGGATCCTTGGGCGCCTCGGGCGACCTGGCACCGCTCGCGCACATGGCGCTAGCACTAATCGGCGAAGCCCACGTGCTGCACCGCGGAACCCGTAAGCCCTCGGCGCAGTTTTGGGCTGAACTCGGCCAAGCACCTCAGGTCCTCGAGGCCAAAGAAGGACTCGCGCTCATCAACGGCACCCAGTTTATGCAGGCCGTCGGACTCGCGTCAGCCCTCAAAGCCGCGCAAATCGCAGCCTGGGCTGATGCCGCTGGAACCGCTTCGCTGCTCGCCTTTGACGGCATGCCCTCGCCGTTTGAGGACCGGGTTCACGCCCTGCGACCCCATCCCGGTCAAGTTCAGGTGGCTGCAAATGTGCAGCGCTGGGCCGAGGGTTCACCGCTGTGGCACTACGATAAGCCCCATGTGCAGGATCCCTACTCGTTTCGCTGCATCCCCCAGGTTCACGGAGCGAGTCGCGACGCCTGGCGCCACGTGATGGGCGTGCTCGAGACTGAGTCCAACTCGGTTACCGACAACCCGCTGGTCTTTACCGACAGCGGCGACGGCGTCAGTGCGGGCCACTTCCACGGGCAGCCCTTAGCCTTGGCCTTCGACTACGCCAAAATAGCAAGCGCCGAATGGGGCAGCATCAGCGAGCGCCGCATTAATCAGCTGACGCTGGGCAAGCGCGGACTCCCCATGTTTTTGGCAGCCGAAAGCGGCGTCGAAAGTGGACTAATGATCGTGCAGTACGCCGCCGCCGCCCTGGTGAGCCGCAACAAGCAGCGCGCTACGCCCGCAAGCGCCGACAGCATCGACAGCAGCGCGGGCCAAGAGGACCACGTGAGTATGGGCGCCAACGCAGCCACGGACCTCTACGAAGTCCTGGGCAATGTTGAGCGCATCCTCGCCATGGAATGGCTCTGTGCCGTTCAGGCCTCGGAACGCAGCGGCCGCAACCTGGGAACCCGGCTCGAGGCACTCAAGACCCAGTTTCGTGGAGAGGTTCCCGCTTCGTCGGGAGACTACTACACCCATGAAGCCATGGAGGCGGCTCTTCGGTTCGTGCAGGCCACCCCTTTAGCGCAACTTAAAAAACCGTTTTAACGGTTTATTGGGCGTCGGAAGCGCGCTGGGCAAAGGCGGCGACGGCGTACAGCCCTGCAGTTTCGGTGCGCAGGCGGTGCGTGCCTAAATGAACAAGTTCCGCGCCTTGAGCGAGGGCTTGGTCGACCTCGGCATCGGTGAAATCGCCCTCGGGCCCGATCAGCACCGTCCAGGGTTCCAGCGGACGGGCGCGCAGCAGCGCCGGTAGGGCGGCCGATTCCCGCTCGGGCCGCAGCGCGGCAATCGCCATATTTCCCGAGGCTTCACCCAGTAGATCTGCTACCCTTATGGGTCCGCGAAGCGCCGGCAGCTGACCTTTCTGACTTTGCTTGCAAGCCGCCTGCATCACCCGAATCAGCCGATCGGTATTGAGGTGACGCCGTTCGGAACGCGTGCATTCCAACAACGACACTTCGTGGACCCCAAGTTCGACGGCTTTCTCGAGCAGCCATTCAATGCGGTCCATGTTTTTAGTGGGAGCCACGGCGAGGTGAAGGTGGCCTGAGACCGCTCCGTAGTGATTCAGCTCGCGGGCTTGGGCCACCACGGCGCCCTTTTTGCCCACTACGCGAAGAGGACCCTCCCAGGCCGAACCCAGCCCGTCGAGCACGCGCACGACATCGCCGTCGCGAAGCCGAAGCACTGCATGAGCGTGCCTTGCTTCTTCTTCGAGCAGGGCCACGTCGGAACCCTGGCGAACTCCCCAGAAGTGGTGCATTTAGGCTCCGATTTTGTCTTTGGACTTCGCCTTGGATTGGCTGTGGTGCGCCGCGATGTAGTCAATGATGTGGCCTGCCACATCAATGCCGGTCACGCGCTCAACGCCTTCGAGGCCGGGCGAAGAATTCACTTCCATAATCAGCGGACCGCGCGCGCTTTGAAGCATATCTACCCCGGCGACCTTGAGACCCAACGCCTTGGCGGCCTTCACGGCCATGCTTCGCTCGCTCGCTTTGAGCTTGATGGGCACGCCGCTGCCGCCGCTGTGCAAGTTGCTACGGAATTCGCCTTCACGGCCCTGGCGCTTGTAGGCAGCTACTACTTGACCGCCCACCACGATAGCGCGCACGTCGGCACCCTTGGCTTCTTTGATGAATTCTTGAACTAAAATGTTGGCATCGAGCGAATAAAACGCTTCAATTACGCTGCGGGCGGCTGTCTTAGATTCCGCCAGCACCACGCCTTTGCCTTGAGTGCCCTCGAGCAGCTTGACGACCAGTGGCGCTCCGCCGACTTCTTTGATCAGCGCATCGACGTCCGAAGGCTGTTTGGCCACCGCGGTCCGCGGGATGGCCACACCTTCTTTGGCTAAAATTTGGAGTGCACGGAGTTTGTCGCGCGAACGGACCAGCGCCAAGCTGCTCACGGGCGTGAATACCTGCTTCATTTCGAGCTGGCGGAGCATGGCGGCCCCGTAGTCCGTGATTGACGCCCCGATTCGCGGAATTACTGCATCCACGCCCTCAATGCGGTGGTCTCCGTAGTAGATGTCGAGTTCGTTGGCCGACAGCACCGCGTAGCTGCGGCCGATGTTCATCACCTTGGCCACGTGTCCGCGCGCTTCGGCAGCTTCCACAAGGCGCCGGGTAGAGTAAAGGTTGCGGTTGGACGAAAGAATGATCAAATTCATAGATGGTCGGGAGGCTGGGTAGTAAGGCGGGAAAGGTACTTCGCTGAGGCGTTACGGCGTCGCACGTCGACAAGGAATCCGCGCTTTAAAAACGTGCGGCCAAGCAGAAGCGGATGCCGCATTCGCGAACGGTCTGAAAGGCTAAATTCTTGGATAAACACCTCACCGTACACCTGGAGTTCCAAATGCACCAGATAGCGCTCCTGAAGGTCGCCAAAGCTCGACTTGACGGTGGCTCGGCGAAATGAGGGGTGACGCGATTCGGCCCCATGGGGCCAGCGAACGACGAGTTCGGTTCCGTCGAGGTGGTAGTTGATGCAGTGCACGGCGCAGTGATAGGCGCCGCTGTCGACGCGGGCTTCGGCTTGATGCCAGGCAAGCTCGGGAAGGTCGACGAATTCTGTTCGACCAAGGATTCTCTTGGGGTTAGCCATCTTAAAGTGAAGGTACTTCGAGGCGGGCGCTGGCGGCGCGCCCCATATCGCTATATCGCCCCTCAACAAAGGCGTAGTAGGCGACGGCGCCAATCATCGCCGCATTGTCGGTGGCATAGCTCAGGGGCGGTATGCCGACGTCCAGACCTTTTTCGAGGCCCCAAGCGGCAAAAGCACGGCGCAGCAAGCGGTTGGCCGCCACTCCGCCTGCCAATACGGCGTACTGGTGGTCGGGCATCAAGGCCCGGTCTAAGCGGTCGAGCAGGGGCTGAACCAACGCCTTACGGACCGAAGCGCACCAGTCGTTTAGGTCGGTTTCGAGCGTGTCGGGCCGAAGCTTTTGCTCTTTGGCGATGGCGTACAAAATGCTGGTTTTGAGTCCGCTGTAGCTGAGGTCAAGCCCCGGCGTCTGCATGCGGGCAAAGGCGAAGCGGTCCGGATTGCCAAGTTCGGCGCGGCGGTCTACTTCGGGTCCGCCCGGGTAGGGCAAGCCCAACATCTTGGCCGCCTTGTCGAAGGCTTCGCCTACGGCGTCGTCAAGGGTTCCGCCCAATAGCCTAAAGTCAAACGGACCCCGCACGTCAAAGAGCTGGGTGTGGCCGCCCGAAACCACGAGGGCCAAAAAGGGGAAGCCCTCGAGGGTGCGGTCCTGAACGCCCGGCTCGAGCAAGCTGTGCGCGAGCACGTGAGCCTGGATGTGGTGAACCCCGATGAAGGGAAGGCCAAGCGACTGCGCTATGGCTTTGGCGGTACCGTGCCCAACCAGCAGCGACCCCAGCAATCCCGGGCCTTCGGTGGCGGCCACGGCGTCGAGGTCGCCAAAGCCAACCCTGGCCTGGGACATTGCCGCGAGTATCGTCGGAACCACCGTCTGGCTGTGTGCCCGTGAGGCCAATTCGGGAACCACGCCCCCGTAGGTTTCGTGGACCGTTTGGCTGTAGACCACGTTGGCCAAAACCTCGCGTCCGCGAAGCACGGCCGCCCCGCTGTCGTCGCAGCTGCTTTCGATTGAGAGAATTAGGGGTTCCGGCCGCTTCATTGCACAAAATTAGGGTGGTAACTTAGCAGTATGGTGGGGCGCGCACTACGAATTCTTGGATGGACCGTTTTAGGTGCCCTGGGGGCGATGGCCCTTGCGTTTTTGGCTCTGTGCTTGAACCCCAGATGGGTCAACCGCCCAGCCGAGCGATGGGTAAAAGCCTACCTGGAGCAGCATCCTTTGGCCGATTCCGCTCAATTGAGCGTTCGATCGGTGGCCTGGAAGCCCTTGCTTGGTCTTGAATTACGCGGAGTTGAACTGCGCCGGGGCCTCGAGGGGGTCTATGTCGGAACCGTCGAGTTGGATGGGCTCGGGCGGCGCAACGGCCGATGGTATGCCGAAACGCTGCGCTTGGATTCGGTAGCCGTGACCGGGATCCCCGGCGGGCATTGGGCGGAATGGTTCGCACCGTGGAGCGATCCCAACGACACCACTTCGTCCGCGCTGGCCTTGGAGTTAGGTGAGGTGCAGCTCGGTTTTTGGGCGCAAAGCCTCGAAGGCGATACCCTCATCGGGCCGTCGAGGCTGCAGCTCACCGGGGTCGTGTGGGAATCCAATGCGCTCCAAACCCGCGCGCACCTCGAGCTGGAGCTGCCTGCCGCAGTTGGGTCGGTGGTGGCGGACCTTCGCATGCTGCCCGACACCGCAGACCTTAAGCTTCGTTGGGGCGCCTTCAAAGCTCAGGCGTTTTATCAGGGCGACAACCTGAAGGTATCACTTGAGGACACGTCGTCAAACAAGTTATCTATCAGGGCATTAAATAAAAATAATTCATGGTTTTTACCTGCGCAGGAATGGGCCTGGGGGGAAGTCGCCGTGCAAGCGCAGGGTTCGTGGAGCGGAACGCGCGCGGCGCTTCAGCTCGAAGGTTCGGGCTTGCGGGCCAACCTGCGCCTTCGGGACGAAGTCGCGACCTTATTGCTGCGCGCCGATTCGACCCAATTGCCCGAGGGATCGCAGTGGACGGCGCACGGAAGCGTGAAGGGGCGCTACGAATCGGGAGCCTGGTCGCTACAAGGAAGCGACCTGATCGGAGCCGTCGAAGCGAACCGGGTCCATGTGACGGAGCTGGCGCTGTCTGGGTCCCGAACGAAATGGCAAGCCCTGCTGCGCGAAGCCCGCTACGGCGAGCTTTCGGCGGAAGGGGATTACGCCCTCGAGTCGGTTAGGGCCCAATGGGCGCCTGAAACTCCCTTGCAGGCTGGCTTCGGACTTCCGTCACTGCACCGCCTGGCCGCTCGCTGGTCCATTTCGAAGCCCTTTAACCTCGGCCTTACGGCCTTCGACAGCCTGCAGCCGGTGGGGAGCCTGACGGCGGCCGTGCAAAAGTCGTTTTGGGACCTAGGCGGATCGCTTGGCGGATATCAGCTCAAGGCGCGCTTTGACCGGCTTCCCGACCAGTGGAGCCTGCCCGAGCTCGCCGCTGCGTCTCTTTCGGAGCAGGCGCTCGCCGGACGCTTGACGCTATTGGACTCAATTGGCTTCGCCTCGCTCGACCTCACGGGCCCTGAACTCCAGTTCCACCTCGCCCACGAACCTTCGGGCACGGTGGGCACGGCCTGGTGGCAATCCGAAGGGCAACGCGCTGACTGGATTTACCGAGCCACCGCCCGCTCCGTGCGCCACGAACTCACCTGGCGGGGGGCCGAATCGGCAAGTCTGCGTCTCGAGGCGGCGCCGGGCGACAGCTTGCGCGCCGAATTCCGCGGACTCGCCGACCATTCCCGAGGAGGCCAAATCCACTTGATTGCCCAAATTTGGCCCCACGGAACGGTGTGGGACGGCGGACTTCATTCCGGATCGGCAGACGCTTGGTACCGCCCCGAGTCGGGCGACAGCGTTCGGCTAAATGGGGTATTTCGTGGGGCAAGCCACTTCAGTTACGATTTTGAAAACCAACGATTGGCCTTCAGCGACCCGCTGTACTGGACCAGCCCCGAGGGACAGCTTGCGGTGGGCGGGGCCCTTAGTCCTAGCGATGGCGAGGTGCTGCGCCTGCAAGCCCGCAACGTAGACGTTCCCTTTTGGTCTCGGGTCGCCGGCCTTAGCGACCTCGACTTGGGCGGTAAGGTAGGCTTGGATGCGGTTGTGGTCGGACAGCTCTCGGGGTGGGCCGTTTCGGGAGGATTGCGCACGGATTCACTCAGCCTCAAGCGACAAAGCCTCGGTCAACTTACCGTAGACTTGGATTACGTTGCTGAGCGCCAGGAGGCCGACCTCGCGGTCTACTGGGCCCACGATGATACCGTCTTTTTAAACCTCCAGGGCCAGCTGAGCGCCAAGGGCTTCTCGGCAAAGACCAAGCAGCTGAGCATTCCGCTTCGCTGGGCGAGGCCGTTTGCCGAAGGCTCGGTCGACGACCTCAACGGCCGCCTTCAGGGACGTGTTCAGATGTCGGCCAATGCCGATTTCTCGAACTTCAAGGTCGACGGAAGCGGCTTTTGGTCTTCGGCCCACCTGCGCATTCCGACGGTGGGACTGGGGCTTACGGGCACTGCCCCTTGGGTGCTGAACGAAAAATCGCTGAAGTTAGGCCCCGCGCGCTTTGGCGACCACCGCGGGGTGGGTTCTGCGGAAATTTCGGCCAAGGTATCGTTCACTGGAAGCGAACTGGTCGACCTCAGCTTCAAAACCGAGCGCATGCTGGTCCTTGACCTCCCGCCGAGCCGTAACGCTGATTTTTACGGCTACATGGTGGCTTCGGGTTCGGGCCGACTGCACGGAAGCAGCCGTGCGCTGCGGCTCGACGTGCGTGCCAAGTCGGTGGATTCCTCAGTGTTTGCACTTCCGCTCGATGCCCCGGTTTCGCTTGACGAGGTTTCGTTTTTGAATTTTCGCGTCCGAAACGAGGCACCTAAGCCCCGCAAGCGGACCAACGAGGATTTTGTGTTTGACGTACACCTTGACCTCGACGTGACCCAAGACGTGCTCGCTCGACTGATTCTGGACGAAACCCTCGGCGACGTCATCGAGGCCCGCGGAAGCGGTCCGATCCAGCTCGACGTGCCATGGGTAGGGGACATGGCGCTGCGCGGCAGCCTTAGCCTCGACCGTGGAACCTACTTATTCACCCTCGGCAACCTGATCAACAAGCCATTCAGCCTGGTTCCGGGCGGAACCATTCGTTGGACCGGCGATCCCTACGCGGCCCAGATGAACCTAACGGCCCGCTACCGTACCCGCGCCGACGTGGCTGACTATCTGGGTCTGCCCGAGGCGGGACGGCAGAACATCGATGTCGGACTTCGGGCAACCGGACCCCTCTTTCAGCCGCAGCTTGCTTTTGACGTCGCCATGCCCAACGCGGGCGAGGTAGCCAAGGCGGCGCTTTCGAGCCGCATGAGCTACGCGGACGAGCGAACCACACAGGTTCTCAGTCTGCTCACCATCAGTTCTTTTTGGTTGGGTTCTTCTCCGCTTTCGGCCCAAGGAATGCAGGCTGTGGAGAGCAACACCACCCAAGTGCTGGCCTCGCAGTTCACCAACTTCGTGACCCAAGGTTTAGGTGCTGATTGGGACGTGAATCTGGCCTATTCCACCAATTCTGCGGCGGCCCAGCGCGAGATGGAGGCGAGCATCGGACGCCGGTTTTTGGACGACCGCCTAAGCATTCAAACGGAATGGGGAATACCAATCGGTCAGTCCCAGCCCAGCATCGGCTTGGGCGATGTGGAGGTGCGCTACCAGCTCTCCGAAGACGGTCGATGGAGTGCCAAAGCCTACCAACGACGGAACGACCAGATGATGCAAACGGGTGTGGTGGGAAGCCAGCGCCAAGGAATTGGCGTGCGTTTCGAGCAAAGCGGGGCAACGTGGAGTCAGCTGCTCCAAGGCGAAAAAAGGTAAATTTCGGGCTGGCCCGAAGGAAATTAGTACAACGCGACGTTCTGCACGATGTGCAGCCCGTAGCCTTCAATGCCCACGCGCCGCATCGGGTTTTGGGTGAGCAATGCGACGTTGCGCAATCCGAGGCCGTGCAATATCTGGGCGCCCACGCCGTAGTCCAGCGGATCGTGGCCCATTGACCGCGTGGGGCTCGGGGGCAGCGAAGGATCCCATTCGGTCCAGTCGGTAGCCGGTCCGCGCTGGTTCAGGCAGACAATGCAGCCCGCTCCACGTTCCGCAATTTTGTGCATGGCGGCCGCAAAATGCGCGCTATCGGGCGATCCCGATTGATCAAAGTGCGACCAAGGGCTTGCGGCAAAAGGTCCGCTCTGCATGCGTACCAAGACCTCGTCGTCTTCGTGCCAGCTTCCGAAGCTAAAGCTGGCGTGCCGCTGCTCTGACGTGGTTTGGCCGTATACGCGCACCTGCCAGGGACCCATGGGGCTGTCGAGGCGGTAGGCGCGCAGTTCGTGCACCAACCGGTCGCGTTCCATGCGGTAGCGAATGAGCTGCTCAATGCTGATGATACGCAGCCCGTGGCGAGCCGCCATCACTTCGAGGTCGGGAAGACGGGCCATGCTGCCGTCTTCATTCATGATTTCGACGATGACTCCGGCCGGCCGGCTTCCTGCGAGGCGAGCGAGGTCAATTGCGGCCTCGGTGTGGCCCGCACGGCGCAAGACCCCTCCCGGTCGCGCGCGTAACGGAAAAATGTGTCCCGGACGGCGAAATTGCTCCGGCTTGATGTCAGGCCGGGCAAGGGCGTTGATGGTTTTGGCGCGGTCGTGCGCCGAAATGCCGGTCGTTACGCCTTCGCCTTCGAGGTCGACGCTCACCGTGAAGGCCGTGCCGTGCGGGTCGGTGTTCCGGTCCACCATGGCGTGCAGCCCAAGCTCGTCGCAGCGCTGGTCAATTAGCGGCACGCAAATGAGTCCGCGCGCGTGGGTCGCCATAAAATTGACGGTCTCGGGCGTGATGCCCTCGGCCAAGGCCACGAGGTCGCCTTCGTTCTCG